>CAVAOU010000001.1:0-26636 GCA_963590085.1 Senegalimassilia sp.
TTACTGGTGTCTGCTGAAAGAATTCTCTCACAAAGGGTTTCACATTTTCGTGCCGTTGCATTGTTTAATAGCTGATTGACCAATGTTAATATAACTTGTAATGCTTGCTCTTGCTCTCTGTCGGCCATTGATATCCCGAATGAATATTTTGCTCGTCCAACAAGTTTGTCCAGAGTACGGCCTGAACGATAAATAGCATCACCGTCCATCATGTCTAACCCACGGTCAATTGTCTTCATTTCACCAATACCGATTGCAATTCGAAGACCATACCTATTAAACCGTTTGTCATTCGGCATATTGTTTGGTTCAAAGGATTTAACCCACGTTTTCAGAATAAGGGCTACTTCAAAAGCATCCTCAGGTCTGTCCATGACACATTCGATAGAGTCGCCTCTAACAATTCGTCCCCAAAAGCCTTGATAACGCTTTTCGAGGATAGATAGGCACTCCCTCAACTTTTCATTGAGTTCAATCATCGATTCCCGAGAGAGAGAAGTTGATGAAACTACATCAGCAGATATTGCAGCATACATATATTCGATATTTTATCGGCAAACGCATTGGCTTGTTTGTTTTAGAAACAAGCTTATTCGCTTGTTTTGGATAAATACAAGCTTATTCACTTGCAAAGATACTATCTTTCTCGAATTGAGAGTATAAAATCGTCTTTTTGCGTGTAATTTAAGCAAATTTTTATTTCACGGAGAGCAGTTTGTGGCCGGCTTGGCAGTAGAGGCATTTGCGGGGGAGGCAGTAGGCGTTGCGCAGTTGGATTGCTGCCTGCGAGGTGAGGGCGTTGTCAATCTTCATGCCGGCGCGGGCAAACATCGTGGTGATGTGGTTGCTTTCGGGCTTGAGCGCCTCAAGCAGCGAGATGGCGCGCTCCGCCCAGTCGTAGTCGTCGGCAATCTCCGAATAGGCGTAGTAGAGCGGCGCTACGGTGTTGATGAGCACGATGTCGACGCTGCCGCGCCCCAGGGCGGTCTGCGTCTCGCCACTCTCGTGGCCGAAGGTGTAGTGGTTGCTCCAATAGCCCGTGAGCGCCACGCCGAAGAGTTCGCGCAGTTGCTTCTCGTTGCCGTGCGTGGCGAGGATGTCGGCCATCAGGCGGAAGCCGCCATGCACATAGTGGGCAAGCAGCGCTATGCGCCGCCACGGGAAGTTTTGCGGACGCATGCGGAACGCCTTCCAGGCGAGTCCTTCGGGTCGCCGCAGGGAGAACTTGGTGGCAAGAAACGAGTATTCGCGCTGCAGTTGCTCCTGATAGCGGTCGGTGGCAGGGCCGTCGAGCAGTCCTGCCTGCCCGAAGAAGAGCGCTTCGAGTTGCAGCAGCGAGTCGGAGTGTTTGTGCAGGAGGTTGAGTGGCAGACTCTTGGCGAGGAGTTCGAAGGCGTCGCTGTTGGTGCCGAAGCCGATGGTGCGCGCCAAGGTAACGTAGCAGGTGTCCTCCCAACTGCCGTGGTAGCGCTCCAGCAGAGCCTTCACCCGCCGGCTCTTGTCGGCGAGGCGCTCAAACACGAGCGACTGTATCCACTCTGCCGTCTCGAGGCCATTCATCGAGGCAATCACCGCCTTACACGGCAGTTCCACCTTCGCGTTGACGAGGCTCGAATAGCGGTCGGCAATGTCGGCGGTGCACTCCATCACCATCTGCGGTATGCGTTCGCCGTTGGCGCGCGTCACGGCGGCATCGTCCTTCGCCACCACGTGGAGCACCACGGAGTCGTAGGCGCGGTCGTCGTCGTGGCCGTGGCGGTGCCAGTCGGAGGCTCGGTAGTGGATTTCCACATTGCCAGCCCATAGGCAGCCGTCAATCTCCACTTTTGCGTTGAAGAAGTCGGGACCCGCATCGGTGTTGCGCCGGCCGGGGTCGATCACCCGCACCGGGCGACCGTCGTTGGTGGCAAGCGGACGCGTGCCCCATAGGCGGTGTTCCCACATGTATTGCATCAGCATCTCCATGGCGTCAAGGTTTTTTTGTCGTGGGGTTATATCCAGCCGTTGTCGCGGTACCACTCGATGGCTTCCTCCAGGCCGGCACGCAGGTCGTAGCGCGGAGTGTAGCCGAAATCGTTCACGGCGTCGGAGATGTCGCAGGTCCAGTTGCGCTGGCGCAGGATGATGTACTTGTCGCGGTTGAGGGTGCTCGCCTTGCCTCTGGCGGCGGCGATGCGCTCTGCCACGGCACACACTATCTTCACCATCCACAGCGGTGCCTTGACGGGCACCACGAAGCGCTTGTGCAGCAGTTGCTTCACGATGGCGCGAAACTCGCTCTGCGAGTAGGTCTTGCCGTCGGTGAGCAGATACGACTTGCGGCGCACGCCCGACTCCAGAGCGTCGAACACCGCCGAGGCGAGGTCCTTCACATAGATGAAGGTGAGCATCTGCCGGCGGTAGCCCACGCTGAAGTCGAAGCCCTTGCGTATGGACTCGATCATCAGAAAATAGTCGCGTTCGCGCGGGCCGTAGACACCCGTGGGGCGCATGGCAATGTAGGGAAAGTCGGTGAGCGACTGCAGATAGGTCTCCGCCTTGAGCTTGGAGAGGCCGTAGCGGGTGTTGGCCATCGGCACGCTCTTCGAGGTGAACGGTGTGTAGCCTTTTTCGTCGCCCAGGCCGAGCACGCTCATCGAACTCATCATCACGAAGCCGTCGGGCACAGCGTCGAGCGCCGTCAGGGTGTCGACAAAGAGACGGATATATCCGTAGTTGATGCGGTTGAAGTCGCCGAAGTTGGCGCATTTGGTGGCACCGAGGTTATGCACCACGTAGTCCCACTTGCCGTGGGCGGCGAGTTCGTCGGCGAGCGTGGCGCGGAACTTCTCCTCGTCGTTGAAGTCCAGTTCCACGAAGCGTATGCGCTCGTCCTGCAGATATTTGCGCGAGGTGGTGGCTCTCACCGCCGCCCACACGTCGTAGCCGCGGCGCAGGGCCTCCTCGACGATAAATCCGCCGATAAATCCGCCGGCGCCTGTAATCAGTACTTTCTTTGTCATTCCTGTAGCATTGTGTGGCACGATTAGGTCAAATCATGCTCAAACGGTATTTCTTTATGAATTCCAGCACCTTGGGGTTGCGCTGGGCTGCTTCCATCATCAGTTCGCGCTGGGTCCACACCTTCTCTTCGGGGCGGCGCTCCATCACCTTGACGGTGAGCATCACGTTGTCGTTTTTCAGCGTGCCGCGGATGGACTGCAGAATGTCGTGCATCATCGATTCCATCTTCTCTTTCTGCGCAGGGTTGCTCACGCTAAACACGTAGTTGTCGCCGTCCGTGCGCTCGGGGAAGCCCATGATCATGGCGTTGTAGAGGAGCGACTCCTTCTTGTGGGCGCGCACGTAGATGCGCCAACTTTCCTTGAAGTCCTCGTCGGAGTATGCCTCGGCGCGGTGGCCTACGGGCTGCTGGGGAGCGGCGGCCTGGCTTTGCGCGGCGGCAGGTGCGGGTGCGGGATGGCCCGACAGCGTGGCTTTTATCGACACCGTGTTGAGTCCGGCAACGCGCAACCCGCCAGTGGCGGCTGTGGTGCGGACAATGGGGCGTTGGGCGGCTGCCTGTACGGGCGCTGCCTGAGGTTTGGGAGTCTGGGGTTGGGTTGCCTGAGGTTGAGGCTGTGCCTGCACTCTCGGAGCGGCCTGGGGCGCTGGTTGCGCTTGTGGCTGTGGTGCTGCCGGAGCGGTGCTTGGCGCTAACTTCTTCAACTGTTGTTGTTGAGGTTGTGCAGGGGCCTCATCGCTAAAAAGCTGGCAAATCTTTATCAGTGTCAGTTCGACGATGAAACGCTTGTTGGTGGCGCTGTTGTAACTGAGGTCGCACGTGTTGCAGAGGTCCATCGCCGCATAGAGTTTGGAGAGCGGACATTTGGCGGCCTGCTGCTTGTAGCGCTCGGCAATCTCGCCGGTGGCTTCCATCAGCGGAACGAGTTCGGGCGAATGTGCCACTACGAGTTCGCGCATGTGGGAGGCTACGCCGTTGACAAACACTTTCGAGTCGAAGCCGTGGTCGCGCACCTCCTTGTAGATGAGCAGCGACTGTTCCACGTTGCCGGCGGCGAAGGCGTCGACAAGGCGGAAATAGTAGTCGTAGTCGAGGATGTTGAGGTTGTCGATGGCGGCGTGGTATGTGATGTTGCCCAATGACGCGGCTGCCACCTGGTCGAAGATCGACAGGGCGTCGCGCATGGCGCCGTCGGCCTTCTGCGCTATCACGTTGAGCGCTTCCGGCTCGGTGGTGTAGCCCTCGTGGTCGGCAACATATTTCAGTTGCTCGGCGATGTCGGCGGGCGTGATGCGCTGGAAGTCGTATTTCTGGCATCGCGACAGGATGGTGGGCAGGATTTTCTGCCGCTCGGTCGTCGCGAGGATGAAAATCACATATTTCGGCGGCTCTTCAAGCGTCTTCAGAAACGCGTTGAAGGCGGCTGTGGAAAGCATGTGGACCTCATCGACGATAAACACGCGGTAGCGACCCGTGACTGGCGGGATGAGCACCTGCTCGGTGAGTTGACGGATGTCGTCGACGCTGTTGTTCGACGCGGCGTCGAGTTCGATGATGTTGAGCGACCGCTGCTCGTTGAAGGCCCGGCACGATTCGCACTCGTTGCAGGGCTCTCCGTCGGCAGTGAGATGCTCACAGTTGATGGCCTTGGCGAAGATGCGCGCCATGGTGGTCTTGCCCACGCCGCGCTGTCCGCAGAACAGGTAGGAATGGGCGAGCCGTCCCGACTTGATGGCATTCTTGAGGGTGTTGACGAGCGCGTGCTGACCAACCACCGATTTGAACGTCGCCGGGCGGTATTTCCTTGCCGATACGATATAACTTTCCATACGGCAAAGTTAACCTTTTTTTCTGCTCGGCGAACTTATTTGCGGTGTTTTTTGTAGTACGCCAATCCGCGTTTCACGTTTTCCTTTACGGCGTTGCTGGAATAGGTTGCGCCGCTCACGGCGTCGACTTCCATCTTGGTGGCTGCCTTCACGCTGTTGCCGTTCCACTTGTCGAGCAGCGAGCGCTTCACGCGGGCAAAGATGCTCCGTGTTTCCTGGTTGGGCAGGGCTTCGATCTTGACCACCTTGTCGTTCTTGATGTAGATTTTCAGAGGCGTGGCGCCTGCGTAGCCCTTGACCGAGCCGGCGAGCGTGGTGGTGTTCACCACATAGGTGCCGTCGGAGGTGCGGGTCATCACCTCGTCGGCCTTGCCTGCCGAGGTCATTGCCACAGTAGCCACCGTGGCTGCGGCGGCGAGGGCGATGCCGAGAATTGCTTTTTTCGCTTTCATTTTTCCGTTTATGTGTTTGTAGATTGTGATTGTTTGCCGCTATTCTTCGCTGAGTATGCCCAGCAGTTCCTTCACCTCGTAGTTGGTGAGGCGGCGGCTGTCTTTGAGGCGCGCGGCAAACGACTGGGCGATGGTGCGGACGGACTGGTTGCTGAACACCTGCTCCAGGTAGCCGTAGGTTTCCTGAAAGAGTTGGCGTATCTCGTCGTCCTCCAACTGGCACGACCGCTTGCCTTCTTCTGCCACCTCGGCGAAGATGGCCTTCTTGGCGTCGACATAGCGGAAGGGCTTCTTTGCGGTGAGGGAGCGGCTCATGAGGTTGGCTATGAGCATGCCCACGGTCATCTGGTAGTGCTTCAGCGTGGCGTGCCACGAGTCTACGGGCGACAACGCTGGGTTGCCGCTGAAGTAATAGTCGGGAGTGAATGAGATGTAGTCTCCGTCCTCGTTGTCGAGGTCAATCTGGTAGAGGAGTCCCTCGCCGTTCCATATCGATATGCCTATCGCCATTCCGGCGATGCCTAAACATTTGTCGTCTTCGTCGTTATATTTCATTTTGATTGTAGTTCTTTATGCTTTGCAACGGCCTCTGCCAGTTGCTTCATGGCCTGCTCGAGCACCGAGCGCGGGCAGCCTACGTTGAGGCGCATGTGGCACTCGCCGCCGGGGCCGAAGATCTCGCCGTCGTTGAGCCCGAGATGCGCTCCCTCGGTGAAGAGATCCGTCAGTTCGCGTCCCTGCAGTCTCAATCCCTTGCAGTCGAGCCACACGAGGAACGATGCCTGTGGGCGTACGGACTTGATTTCGGGTATGCGCTCGCCCAGGAATTTCTCCACGTAGAGCACATTGCCCTCGATGTAGGCGATGGCCTCGCTGAGCCATTGGCTGCCGTGGCGGTAGGCGGCTTCGGTGGCGATGGTCTGCACGAAGGTGGGCGAGTTGAACTCGTTGACCGTGAGCCATGTGTAGAAGCGGCGGCGCAGCGTGGGGTTCTTCACCGCGCACCACGAACTGACGATGCCGGCGATGTTGAAGGTCTTCGACGGGGCGCTGAACGAGATGCCCGTTTCCCGCGCCTTGTCCGACACGGAGAGGTATGGGGTGTAGCGGTTGCCAAACAGTTCGAGGTCGCCGTGGATCTCGTCGCTCGCCACAATCACGCCGTGGCGGGCGCACACCTCGGCAACGCTTGCCAGCGCCTCGCGGCTCCACACGAAGCCTCCGGGGTTGTGGGGGTTGCAGAGTATGAGCATCTTCGCCTGCTCGTCCTCTATCTGCTTCTCCAGCAGGGCGATGTCCATCTCCGCCGAGCCGTCGGGGGAGATGCGTAGCGGGTTGTTGACCACCTTGCGGCCGTTGCCCTCAATGATATGGCGGAACGGATGGTAGACGGGCTGTTGGATTATCACCTTGTCGCCTTTTTCGGTCAGCGCCAACAGTGCCATGGCGAGACCGCGCACAATGCCCGGCACGAAGGTGATTTCTTCCTTCGTCACCGTGAGGCCGTGGCGGCTCTCCGACCAGTCGATGATCGACTGCCAGTAACTGTCGGGCGTCGTGGCGTAGCCAAACACCGGGTGCTCAAGGCGCCGGCGCAATGCCTCCGTGATGGCGGGGCACACCTCGAAGTCCATGTCAGCGACCCACAGTGGAATAAGGTCGTCGCGTCCGAAAAATTCGGCCATACCGTCGTGCTTCATGCAGTCGGTGTGGCGGCGGTCGATAATCTTGTCAAAGTCCATAGTGTTTATCTTATTTCACAGGTTTAGGCCCGTATTGGTTGGTGCCCTGGTCACCGCTGATTGCCCACCAGTAGATGAGGATGAGTCCGACAATCGGGATGATGCTCAGGAGTTGGAACCATCCGCTGCGGCCTGTGTCGTGCAAGCGGCGTGAACCTACTGCAAGCGATGGCAGGAAGGTTACGATGCAGCCGAAGCCATAGGTAAGGGTTGAAACGATGAATGTGAACAGCACGAACCACCAGAATTCGGCTTGCGAAGCGCGGCCGTCGAAGTCGGCAAACTTGCTGAAGCACACCTTAATCGATTCGCCGAAGCCCATCGACTGCGGATGCTGCTGATAGCCGTTCGGCTGATATTGCTGTTGATAGCCTTGCTGATATTGTTGCTGCTGGTAACCCTGTTGTTGATAGCCTTGCTGATATTGTTGTTGTTGATAGCCCTGCGGCTGTGCAGGAGGCACTACGGGCGGCACCTGATTGAACAGTTGAGCCACTTCCGGCACTTGTGTTGCTGGCAACCAGTTTGCCATGCCTTCACACCACACCAACGAACTCTGGTTGAGGCCATTGGCAAGCAGATCCTGTACGTCGAACGGTCCAATCTGCTGACCGTTGTTGGCGATGTAATACTTCATAGTCTTTGTGCTTAACGGTTAATAATAATCTAAAGGATAGTGTTGTACCCCATACATTGCAACAAATTTAGTCAATCCCCTCCGCCCTGCCAAATTCCACCCCCAGAAAAAAGCGAAAATGTTTTGGATTTTAAGAAGATTGACAATATCTTTGTTGAGGATTTTCATGGAATATTCTCAGTAGTGTTGAGGATTTTCACTGAAAATCCTCAATAGGAACGGTGCTTTTATAATAAAAAATAAAGATATGATAAACCGTATATGTCACATCGATAAGGATTTAGAGGATAGTGTTTTCCTGTTTGGAGCCAGGCAGACCGGGAAAAGTACTTTTTTGCGCCAAAAATTCCCGGACAGCATCTATATTGACCTTCTTGACACTGCCTTGAAGCAGAGATTCGAGCAGCGTCCAGTGCTGCTCTATGAGATGCTTTGCGACAAGCCGAGCGGAACACTTGTAATAATCGACGAGATACCTGAGGTACCAGTATTGCTCAACGAGGTGCACCGCCTGATGTCGGAGAAGGGGATTGTATTCATTCTGTGCGGCTCGAGTGCCCGCAAGTTGAAACGGAAGGGATACAACACTTTGGGTGGTCGCGCCTATCCCGTTTATCTGTTTCCGTTTGTGAGTGCCGAGATTCCAGATTTCGACCTTCAAAAGGCCATCAACTACGGTATGTTGCCGCCGCATTATTTGGCTAAAAATCCGCAACGGCGGTTGTCGGCGTATATCGACGTTTACCTGAAAGAAGAAATCAAGGAGGAAGCATTGGTGAGAAACCTGAAAGCATTTAGCCGCTTTCTGGAGGTTGCTGCTTTGACCGACGGCGAAATGGTCAACAACAACAATATTGCGCAGGACTGCGGTGTGAGTGCCAATACGGTGGTTAATTATTTCGACATATTGGAGGACACATTGTTGGGATTCCGTGTGCCGGCTTTCACAAAGACCATGAAGCGCCGTCTGGTGCAGGCTCCGCGCTTCTATTATTTTGACGTCGGAGTCGCCAACTATCTGTTGCACCGCAATGAGTTGGTGAGAGGCACTGCCGACTACGGCCATGCGTTTGAGCATCTGGTAATCCAGGAGTTAAGGGCGTGGCTGGCCTATACTGAAAGTAATGAGCAACTGAGTTATTGGCGCACCTATGCTGGGCAGGAGGTGGATGCCGTAATCGGCGATGCCCGTGTGGCAATAGAGATTAAATCGGTGGAAGAGGTGCAGCCTCGGCATCTCAAGGGGCTTAATGCGTTTGCTGCCGACTTTCCCGACAGTCGCCTGCTGATTGTGTCGCTCGACCCGATTAACCGCAGAATGGGCAATGTGGAGTGCATCTACATAATGGACTTCTTCAAGATGCTCTGGAAAGGGGAAATATAAAAATCATACGGTCTTCTGGGCCGGCTGGCAATGAAAAAGTCGGGGCGGGCGCTGGTGCGCCGCTCCGACTTTTTGCTGATGATGCGTTATGCTGTTATTTCAACTTGGCTTGGATGGCCTTGCTCTCTTCTTCGTAGCCAGGCTTGTTGAGGAGGGCAAACATGTTTTTCTTGTAAGCCTCTACACCTGGTTGGTTGAACGGGTTGACGTTGAGGATGTAGCCGCTGATGCCACACGCCTTCTCGAAGAAGTAGATAATCTCGCCGAGGCAACGCTCTGAGAGTTCGCCGAGAGTGATGTGGATGTTTGGCACACCGCCGTCAACGTGGGCGATTACGGTGCCGAGTTCTGCCATCTTGTTCACTTCGTCGATGCGCTTGCCTGCGATGTAGTTGAGACCGTCGAGGTTGGCTTCGTCAGATGGGATGACAGTTTCGTGCTGCTGCTTGGCAACAGAGATCACAGTCTCGAAGATTGTGCGCTCGCCCTCCTGGATCCATTGACCCATTGAGTGGAGGTCGGTAGAGTTGTCGACAGCGGCTGGGAAGATACCTTTGTTTTCCTTGCCTTCGCTCTCGCCGTAGAGTTGCTTCCACCATTCGCCGAGGTAGTGGAGTTTCGGGTTGTAGTTCACGAGGATCTCAACCTTCTTGCCAGCGCTGTAGAGCGCGTTGCGGGTCTTGGCGTAGAGATATGCTGGGTTGGTGTCGTCGGCAGCGGCTGTAGCAGCCTCCATGGCCTGTGCACCGGCGAGGAGTTCGCGGATGTTGAAGCCTGCAACGGCGATTGGCAGCAAGCCTACCGGAGTGAGCACTGAGAAGCGGCCGCCAACGTTGTCTTCGATAACGTAGGTTGCGTAGCCTTCTTCAGTGGCGAGTTTGCGAAGCGCGCCGCGCTTTGCGTCGGTAACGGCCACGATGTGCTTTGCTGCGAAGTCCTTGCCCTCTTGTGCTTCGAGCATCTCTTTGAGGATGCGGAAGGCGATGGCTGGCTCGGTTGTTGTGCCCGACTTAGAGATTACGATGATACCGAATTTCTTGCCCTTGAGGAGGTTGACCAATTCATAGGTGTAGTCCTCACCGATGTTCTGACCGGCAAACACTACGCGTGCGCCCTGTGCTGGCTTGTAGGCAGCAAACGAGTCGCTCAATGCCTCAATCACAGCCTTAGAGCCGAGGTAACTGCCGCCGATGCCGATAGCCACGACATATTCGCAGTCGTTGCGCAGCGTTGCTGCAGTCTTTTCGATGTCGGCTACCAATGCTTCTGGGGTTGCGCTTGGAAGGTGCATCCATCCAAGGAAGTCGTTGCCGGCACCTGTGCCTTTTTCGAGTTTTTCAAGACCTTCGGCAGCGGCGCCGTTAAAGGCGTCGATCTGTGCCTTTGTGGCAAAGTTTGCCACGTTCTTGATTGATAATTCTAAATTCTTCATAATCAGCGTTATTATTAATCATAGATTGGTTTATCTCAGTTTTTCCGCCAGGCTGTCGATGGCCTTCTGCGCCGGCGCTTTCTCGTAGAGGATGCTGTAGACGCAGTCGAGGATGGGCATGTCGACGCCGTAGCGCTTGTTGATCTCGTAGATGCACTTGGTGCCGTAGTAGCCTTCGGCAATCATCTCCATCTCCATCATGGCTGCCTTCACGGAGTAGCCGCGGCCAATGTAGGCGCCGAAGTTGTGGTTGCGCGAGAACTTGGAGTAGGCTGTGACGAGGAGGTCGCCCAGATAGACGGAGTCGCAGATGTTGCGCTCGTGCGGGCTCACCACCGCCAGGAAGCGTTCCATCTCGCGGATGGCGTTGCTCACGAGCATGGCGAGGAAGTTGTCGCCGCTCTTGAGGCCGTAGATGATGCCGCCGCAGATGCCGTAGACGTTTTTCAGCACGGCGCCGTACTCGATGCCGTCGACGTCGTTCGACACGATGGTGCGCAGCGCCGGGCCTTGCAGGCATGGCGCAAACGCCTCAGCCAGCGTCGGGTCGAGGCTGCCCACGGTGAGGTAGGAGCGTCGGCCGAGCGCCACCTCTTCGGCGTGGCACGGTCCGCCAATCACCACCTGGCGGTCGTGGCGGATGCCGTAGTAGTCGGCCATATAGTTTGTCACCACGGTGTTTTCGTCGGGCACGATGCCTTTGATGGCGGTGACCATATACTTGTCGCTGAGGTCGACCGTCACCTTCTTCAGGTGTTCCTTCAGATAGGGCGACGGGATGGCGAGCAGCAGCGTGTCGGCTTCTTGGCACACGGCGTTGATATCCGACGAGAACTTGATGCGGTAGGTGTCAAACAGAATGTCCGACAGGTATACCGGGTTGTGGTGCGTGCGCCTGAAGTCGGCGATGCGGTCGTCGCGGCGCATGTACCACAGGATGTTGTCGCAGTTCTGCAGCAGGAGTTTGGCGAGGGCGGTAGCCCAACTGCCTCCGCCCATCACAGCAATCTTTCCGGGAAAAGCCATCGCTCTGGTTCTTATTTCTTCACGGCGTCAATCCATGCGGCAACGTTGTCGACGGCTGGATTGGTGAGGCCGAGTTTGAATTTCTTGTTGAGGCCGCAGATTTCCTGGTGTACCTTGCCGGGGTTGGCTCCCGCGAGGCTCTCGACGGTGGTGTAGCCCGCCTTCTGTAGCGGTGCAACCCATTCCGCAGGGATGCCTACGGCGGTGTAAGCCTCTTCGCGGTCGCGCTTGGCAACCTTCTCCGGACGCATCTGCGGGAAGAAGAGCACTTCCTGGATGGTGGTCTGGCCTGTCATGAGCATCACCAAGCGGTCGATGCCGATGCCGATGCCCGATGTTGGAGGCATGCCGTACTGCAGCGCGCGGAGGAAGTCCTTGTCGATGACCATCGCCTCGTCGTCGCCCTTGTCGGCGAGTCGCATCTGCTCTACGAAGCGCTCTTCCTGGTCGATCGGGTCATTGAGTTCGGAGTAGGCGTTGGCAAGTTCCTTGCCGTTGACCATCAGCTCGAAACGCTCGGTCAGGCCTGGTTTTGAACGGTGCTTCTTGGTGAGCGGCGACATCTCAACTGGGTAGTCGGTGATGAATGTAGGCTGGATGAACGAGCCTTCGCAGAACTCGCCGAACAGTTCGTCGATGAGTTTGCCTTTGCCCATGGTTTCATCCACCTCCATGCCCTTTTCGAGGCAGAACGCGCGGATTTCCTCCTCGGTCTTGCCGTTGCAGTCGAAGCCTGTCTTCTCCTTGATGGCGTCGAGGATTGGCAAGCGGCGGTAAGGAGCCTTGAAACTGATCACCTTGCCGTCAATTTCGCGCTCTGGCTTGCCGTTGACAGCCACGCAGATGGTTTCGAGCAACTGCTCGGTGAACGACATCATCCAGTTGTAGTCCTTATATTGAACGTAGAGTTCCATGCAGGTGAACTCAGGGTTG
The DNA here is from genome assembly GCA_963590085.1 of Senegalimassilia sp. GTDB lineage: Bacteria > Bacteroidota > Bacteroidia > Bacteroidales > Muribaculaceae > Limisoma. The sequence goes on from CAVAOU010000001.1 coordinate 12,440, forward strand.
TGGTTGCGGTCCATACCCTCGTTGCGGAAGTTCTTGCCTATCTCGTAGACACCCTCGAAGCCGCCCACGATGAGGCGCTTCAGGTAGAGTTCCGTAGCGATGCGCATATACATGTCGATGTCGAGCGCATTGAAGTGGGTGATAAACGGACGTGCGCTGGCGCCGCCGGCGATGCTCTGCAGCGTTGGTGTCTCCACCTCGGTGTAGCCGGCCTCGTCGAGCACGCGGCGAAGGGTGCGGAGCACGGTGGCGCGCTGCAGGAAGATGTCCTTCACGCCGTCGTTGACGATGAGGTCAACGTAGCGCTGGCGGTAGCGGAGTTCGGGATCCTCGAAGGCGTCGTAGGCCTTGCCGTCCTTCATCTTCACGATTGGCAGCGGGCGGAGCGACTTGCTCAGAAGTTTGATGCTCTTGGCGTGGACGGTGATTTCGCCCATCTGTGTGCGGAACACGAAGCCCTCGATGCCCACGAAGTCACCGATGTCGAGCAGTTTCTTGAAAAACACGTTGTAGGTGTCCTTGTCCTCGCCCGGGCAAAGGTCGTCGCGGCTGATGTACACCTGGATGCGGCCTTCGGAATCCTGGAGTTCCATAAATGAAGCCTTGCCCATGATGCGGCGGCTCATGATGCGGCCTGCCACGCTCACTTCGCGAGGCTCCGCATCGTCTTTGAAGTTCTCCTTGATTTCCTTGGTGTGGCCCGTAACCACATATTCTTCAGCAGGGTAGGGATCGATGCCCAAATTTCTGAGTTCTGCGAGACTGTTGCGTCTCACAATCTCTTGTTCGCTTAACTCCAATACGTTCATATATCTTTTCTTTATATTTTCAAATCGCTCTGCAACAGCGCCGATTTTTTCGGCGTAAAATTTTGCAGACTGCAAAATTACGCATAAACCGAGTGTTTTACAAAAATATCGGCGCTTTTTGCTACAAAGCAAGCGGCTTAATTGTTGGCCGCTACTGTACTTACGATGAGGTCGATGAAGTAGTCGAGCACGTTGTCCTTCTTGCTGTTGTTAACCTTCACCTCAATCTTGTTGTCCTTCTTGTCGCTGTAGGCGATGGCGGTGAGGTCGAGGTCGATGCCGTAGGCTGCCTTGATGCTCTGTGCGGCTGGCGAGTTCTTCGTCAGGTTGATCATCAGCGCTGCCTGGCGGCCCTTAAACAGACCCGGGTCGGTGAACGGCTGCGAGGCGATTGCGCCGTTGGTAATCACGAGGTAGTTGCCGTCGGCCTTGACGGTTGCCGTCACGTTGCTGTCTACCGGGATTGTTACTGAGCCGTCGGCGCCTACTGGCAAGCCCGCCAATGCTGCGAGCGACTTCACGTCGTCCTTGAGGCTCTTCTTGCATTTTGCCACGAGGGTAACGGTGACGCACTTTTCGTTGAATGTCTGATAGTCGCCCCATTCCGTCTCAACGGTCTTCTGGATTGCGCCCGAGATGTTTACGCCTACGGCCACGTTGTCGTCGAGGTTGTTGAAGAGTTCGGTAATGATGGCTTTCTGGGTCTCGTCGTAGATGTTGCCCTCAATCATCTTCGAGTACATCTTCTTCACGTAGTCGGGCAATACCGATGCATAGACCATTGATGTCGACTTGTCGAAGTATTTCAGGATTTCGGTGTCGATGGTGAGGTTGCCCGCGAGTTTGTCGGTGAGGTTGTTGCCTTCCTCGTCAACCAGTTTGGTGTTGACGGTCAATTTGTCCTTGTCAAATGTCCAACTCATGTACATGCGGCTGTTCATGTAGTCCTTCATGTGTACGTCGTCGGTTGTGATGCCGTAGCGGCTCAACTCCTTGTTGAGCATCTGCTCCGATGCGCCGCCTGCCATCGACATCACCTCTTCGAGGTTTACGAACACATTGAAGTCGCCTTCGCTCATGTTGTCGGCAAAGCCCTTGAGCGAAGCCACCGATTTGTCCTTGTCGAGGCTCGAGAATGTCTTCATCGCGTCGGTGAGGTCGGAAATGTCAATGTCGCGGAAGCCGATGCATGCCACCTTGCCGTCGAGCACGATGCTTGGCGCGTTCTTGCCGTCGCCTTCAAACGTCACGAAGCCGTCGCTCTTGCCCTTGGTAGTGTTTTCTGCCACGAGGTCGAGTTTGCCGAACTTGTCAACGTCGTCGACGATAAACATCAGGTAGGCAGAGTTCTCGTATTCAAACACAACCATCTGTTCCATATTGATGCCGCTCTCGCCGTTGAAGCATTCCTTGACGAAAGCAACGACATCCTTGGTTTTATCCTTCTTCGGGATCATCTTCAGGTATTTCTCGAGATTGCCCTTCTTGGCGAGGTCCTTAGGCTTGATTGTGAGCACAGCCTTGGTGTCGTTAGGCACATAGTTGATAAGGTCGGCGGGGCTGTCGGAGCACGATGCGAACGACAGCACTGTGGCAAGTACAAGAGCCACCGCCATCAGCCGGCTTGTAAATGAGTTTGTTCTGTTCATAATTTTATTTGGTTTTTTATTGTTTGTTCTTCATTGCCACAAATATAAACAAACGGAGCGAGATTGCAAAATCCCGCTCCGCTTTCTGCTACTTCTCTCTCCTACAGCCAATACGCCGCTCGGTCGGTGATGGTGGCCGCCAGGCGCAAGCCCGACAGCGCACTTGCCGCCATGTCGCGGAAGCGGTCGCACGCCTTGCTGCGCATGGCGTAGCAGTCGGCAAGCACCATCGCCGCGATGTAGCGCTCGGCATAGTGGCGCAGTGTCTTTGCCGGCACATCATCGACGAGGAGCAAGGGGAGGGCGAGCGTGGTGGCGTTGTCATCGTCGTCAACGGTAAACGCCTCGGCATCGACGATGCTCGCCAACTCGCCTGCGAGGCTGAGCCACGCGTTGCGGCAATAGAGCGTGAGCAGGCGGCGGTTGTCACTCGAGATTATCGCCGGGCGGCGCTCTCCGTCGCTCATCAGCGCCATGCAGGCGCTCTCGGCATAGACGGTTTTCAGCACTTGGCTGATGCTGATTGAAATGGTTACTTTGCGTGTGTCTTTCATTTTTGTTTGATTTTGTATAAGGTTAACAAGATTAGTGTCAATGCCGTGCCGAGCGCGGCTATCAGTGTCCAGCGGCACGGGCGAAGTGGCGTGGTGGCGGTTGCCGTGCTTGCCGACGACCGTTGCTCCTGCCGCTGGGCTATGCGCGTGGCGGTGTCGGTAGTGGCGGCGGATGCCTTGGTGGTGCGCCGAGCGGCGGCTATCCGTCTCACAGCCTGGCGCCCGGCTGTGTCGGGCGGATAAAACTCGATTGCTACCAGCGTGGCGTCGCTCCCGCTCTCCGTGAGCACGCGGCGGCTGAAGGTTGTGGTGTCGGAGGCAACCACCGTGGCTCCCTCCGTTGTGGTCCGCTCCACCGCCTTGTGGCTGCGGCACCCTGCGAGGCTAAACAGCGCTGCGGCGGCTACGGCTGTTGCTGCTCTCATAGTAGATGATTTTTGATGCCTGTTTCTTCGACAGAAAGTAGCGCGACGCCTTCTGCTCGGCGAGCACCGTCGCCACCGCCTCGGGGATGGTGCAGTTGCGCTGGCTCACGGTGCGGCGCACGTGCTCGCCAATCTCCTCCCACATCTGTCTTTTCAGTCTGCTCCGTGCCGGGCACGGCTTGCCGTCGCGCAGCATCCCGTACATCATTCTCACGGCGTAGTCGTAACTCACATCGTAGCGCGGAGTGCCTGCCGTGAGCACTGCCTTCACCAGCGCGTCGCGGCTTTCGTAACTGTCGGCGTCGAACGTGGATTTCAGGCTTTCCCTCCACGTCGACATCAATTCTCGGTTTCTTTGGATTTTGTGTTCAAACATAGTATTGATTATTTTTTGTTTGCAAATATACACCAATTATTGGCTATTTTGCAAATCTTTTATTGGTTATTTGCCAACAAGAGTACTTTTATCCACAAAAATTGTCAATTTATCGCATATAAGTGCTACATTTGCAGAGTTCTAAACACAATAACTAAAAATTTAAAAAAAGATGAAATCACTTATCAAATCAGTTGCCTTCACAATGTTTGCGATTGCAATGTGCATTGGCTTCGTTTCATGTGACAATGACACTAAAGGCGATTTTTTGTATGATGTAACAGTATCTAGCGACACTTCTACTGCTTCTTACATGAGCTACAAGTACTCAGGTGCAGAGTCTGCAATCTTCACTGAAGTTGAGAAGGTTGCTAAGTCTGTTGACTCTTCAAGCACAACTGTAATCATGAACGGTAAGGAGAAAGATTGCCTCAAGGCTCTCAAGGCTGCCGTTGACAAAGGTATGGACTCTGTAGAAGCAGCAGAAACTTACGGCTCTTTCTACGATCTTTCTGAGACTACTGTCGTAATCAAGGACAAGGACAGCAAGGTTGTTTACAGCCGTACATTCAAGAAAAAATAATCTAAGCGGTTATTAAAAAACTAAAAGCGACAGACGCCGATGCGCCTGTCGCTTTTTTTCGTCTTTTATGATTACTATTTCAACGTGAACGCCACTTTGCCGCGGATGTCGGCTGCAGAGGCTGCCACGATGGCTTCAAACTCGCCAGGCTCGGTCACCCACTGGTGCTTGTCGGCGTCGAAAAATGCCAGCGCGTCGTTGCCAATGGTAAACGTAACCGTGGTGCTCTCGCCCGGCTGCAGAGCCACCTTGCGGAAGTCCTTCAGTTCCTTCACTGGGCGCGGGAGCGACGACTGCTTGTCGGCGATGTAGAGTTGCACTGTCTCCTGGCCGTAGAGTTTGCCGGTGTTGGTCACCTTGACGCTCACCTTCACTGAGTCGGACGCCGTGACGGAGGTCTTGTCGATGGTCGGCTTGCCGTAGGCGAATGTGGTGTACGACAGTCCGTGGCCGAAGGCAAACAGTGGCTTCACGCCGTCGTGGTCAAATCCGCGGTAGCCCACGAAGATGCCTTCCTTATAGTACACGTCGTAGATGCCGCTGCCGTCGGTGCGCTTGGTGCCTGGGTAGGTGTCATATTTGTGTGCGCCAACATCGTTGAGTGCTACTGGGAACGACATCGGCAGTTTGCCGCTCGGGTTGACAGCGCCCGTAAGCACATCGGCGATGCCGTTGCCTGCCTCGCTGCCGAGATACCATGTCTGCACGATTGCCGGAACTTTCTTCACCCATGGCATTGCCACGGCGTTGCCCGACACGTTGACCACTACCAATCGCTTGTTGGCGGCGGCGAGGGCCTCAATCACGCGGTCCTGGCCGTAGGGCAGTCCGTGACCCTCGCGGTCGGAGTCTTCGCAGTCCTGACCGGCGCTCTTGTTCAAGCCGCCCACAAAAATCACGTAGTCGGCCTTCTTGGCTTTCTCCACTGCCTCGGCGATGAGTTGCTCTGGCGTGCGGTTGTCGGTGAGGTCCTGACCGGTGACCACACCGTTATATTCGCCCGTAGGGTCGCCCACATAGCCGCGGGCATAGTCCACAGTGGCGTTCTTAAGGTTGGCGCGCAGGCCGTCGAGTGGCGAAATCTCGTGCTGTGCTTTCAGCGACGAACTTCCGCCGCCCACGGTCATCATCTTTATGGCGTTTTCGCCCACAACGAGGATGTTGAGACGCTTGGTGGTGTCGATTGGCAGCACGGAGCGGTCGTTCTTGAGAAGCACGGTGCCTTCAGCGGCGATGCGGCGCGCTGCGGCATAGTGTTCCGGCGAATGGAACGAGCCGAAGGGCTTGTTGCGCTTCATGGCGGTGAGCATCGTGAGGCGCAGCACGTTGCGCACCTTCTGGTCGAGTTCCTCGGTGCCGATTTTGCCTTCCTGAATCATTTTGAGATAAGGGTTGGCAAGGTAATAGTTGTCGTAGGCGTTCGATGTGCCAGCGTAGAGGCCGTCGGTCCAGGAGCCAAACTCCAGGTCGAGGCCGTAGCGGGCTGCCTCCTCTGTGTCGTGCGTGCCGCCCCAGTCGGATATCACTGCGCCCTTGAAGCCCCACTCCTTGCGGAGAATGTCGATGAGCAGGCGCTTGTTGTGGCATCCGTGCTGGTTCTGGTAGAGGTCGTACGATCCCATGATGCTCCATGCGTCGCCTTCCTGCACGGCTGCCTTAAACGGCGGCAGGTAGATTTCGTAGAGCGTGCGGTCGTCCACGTTGACATTCGTGGTGTGGCGGTTCACTTCCTGGTTGTTGAGCGCAAAGTGCTTCACGCACACTGCCACGCCGTTGTCCTGCACTCCCTTGATGTAGGGCACCACCATGCGGCTCGTGAGCAGCGGGTCTTCGCCCATATATTCAAAGTTGCGGCCGTTGAGTGGCGTGCGGTAGATGTTCACGCCCGGGCCGAGCAGCACGTCCTTCTCGCGGAAGCGAGCCTCTTCGCCAATGCTGTGGCCGTAGAGCAGCGACAGTTGCGGGTTCCACGTGGCGGCGAGGCAGGTGAGTGCGGGAAACGCCACGCAGGAGTCGTTGGTCCATTTTGCTTGGTTCCATTCGTCCCACATCACCTCCGGACGGATGCCGTGAGGGCCGTCGGTGGTCCACAGTTCGGGGATGCCAAGGCGCGGCACGCCTGGCGACGAGAATTTCGACTGCGCGTGGATGATGGCAATTTTTTCTTTGAGAGTCATGCGTTGAAGGGCATCCTCGACGCGAGCGTCGAGGGGTTGCGATTCGTCGAGATAGACGGGCGTTGCCGCCTTCACTCCCACGGCCGCCAGCGGCAGCACGAGGGCAAGGATAAGTTTTCTTACGTTCATTTGGTTTATGTGGTTATTTTAGATTTCCTGTTCAGCAAAATTAGCCACAAGCGGCGGTTGGGGCAATTCACAAAAACTCACACTTCGCCGTTGAGGGGGCTAAAAACTCACAAAAATTTCACTTTAGCGTTTTTTCGTACACCGCCATCAACTCTTTGCAGAGCCTTTCGTCGCTGAAGCGCTTGGCGTATTCCCGTCCGTCGGCAATCATGCGCTGGCGCAAACCGTCATCGGTAAGCACGCGCTCCACGGCATCTGCCATGCCGTCGGCGTCGTCGGGATTCACATAGATCGACCCTTCGCCGCCGGCCTCCTCGAGGCACGACCCTGTGCAGCCTATCACCGGCACACCGCTGTTGAGCGCCTCAAGCAGCGGGATGCCGAAGCCTTCGATGCGCGAGGGGTAGACAAACACTCGTGCGAGGCGGTAGACCGACGGGAGGTCGGCAAACGGCACGTTGTGGTGGAAATGGCAGTAGTCGGCTATGCCCCACTGCTGCGCCAAGGTCTTTATCTTGTCGCAGTAGGCGGTGCTGCGGCCCACGGCTACGATGTGAAACAGCCGCCCGCCTCTTTCCTTCGCCCGCCGCAGTGCCTCCACGAGCAAGAGCAGGTTTTTGCGCTCCTCGATGCTGCCCACAAAGAGGGCATATTCGTCGGGCAGGCCGTAGCGCGCCTTCACCTCAGCGAGGCGCTCGGCGGCGATGGGCTGGGCAAACACGGTGTCGCAGCCTTGGTAAACCACGTCGATCTTCTCCTCCGCCACGCCGTAGTAGTGCATAATCTCGCGCTTGGTGTACTGGCTCACGGCTATCACGCGGTCGGCCTTCTGGCACGCGCGGCGGAACTTGTAGTTGTAGATTTTTCGGTCAATCCAGTGGTAGTACTGCGGTGTGTGGATGAAAATGAGGTCGTGGATGGTGACGATGCTGCGGCAGCGCCCGCGGCCAATGTTGAGCGGCAACTCGTTGCTGAGGCCGTGAAACAGGTCGATGCCGTCGCGACGCAGGTCGGCTGTCACGCCCCACACCCGCCACAGCGACCGAAGCCTCCGCCACAGCCCGCCCTCGGGGAAATGGCTGTGCAGTTGGCCTATCGTCGGGATTTCGCCGTAGAAGGGCGTGCGCCGCGGATTGGGCGCATAGAGGTGGTACTCGTTTTCCGGATGCTGCTGGGAGAGTATGCGCAGCACGAAGCGGCTGTAGTTGCCCAGGCCTGTGCGGTTTTGCGCCGCACGCTTGGCGTCAAATCCTATTTTCATCGGTCGTAATGTGTTAGTTTTCCACAAAGTTAGCCTATTGCACCTATTCTTCCCCTCAGCCTCGACGGAAAAATGAAAAAAATGACAAATAATTGTTGTTGTTAATAAAAATGTCTATCTTTACCACTGGTAAAACACAGACTAAAAATATACCTAACAATAAAAAACTATTTTATTAACTAAAAATCTTATTTATGAGAAAGTCATTCAAACACATTCTTTTAGCAGGCTTGACCGTCGCGTCGTCTGCTGTGGCCATGAATGCCCAGACTCCTCTCGAGTCGCTCAACGCCTATCCCTACGACATCAAGGTGGAGAAGGTCGGCACTGACTACAATGTGACCTATCGTTTGAACGCTCCTGCCGAAAGCGCCAAGGTGGTGCTCCTCGTCAAGAACGTACCGGTGAAGGAATATGCCGGCACAACAAATGCCGAGTATACCGACGACACCAAGACTGCCGTCAACAACCTCAACACGGTAACAATCCCTGAGGCCGACATCCCTAAGGACGCTACGGTTTCGTTTGGCGTAACGGTGCAGGGCGCTACTGTGGCTGAGCCTACAATCTCTTCGAAGTACTACAAGTTCTACCACCCGGCTGGCGTGGCTGTCGACAACGACACCGACAGTCCTAACTTCGGCCGCGTGCTCGTAACTGAGGCTATGTCGGCTCCTGAAACAGGCTATCAGTCGTCGGGCGGCAATCAGGGTATCTATGCATTCGATGCAACTCTCACCCCTATCAAGAACGCCGACGGCGGATACGTGTTTAAGGGTGGACAAACCTACCAAGGCAAATTCGCTAACGGCAAAACTGCCTACGACCCTCGCAAAATCCGCATCGCCGACGACGGCCGTATCTTCCTCAGCGGACAGAACCAGAATGGCGTGGCTCTCTGGTCGGTCAACCCTCTGAACCTCAACGACGACTTCACTCCAGTTATCCACGGCACATCCGATGAGTCGTACAACATCAACGATGCCGACGGCAATTTCGTCGCTGCTCCAAACGTTAGTTTCGACCTCCGTGGCGAAGACGAGAACCTCACAGTCTTGGCTCTTTCTTCAAGTATCGGCGGTCTCGATTTCGTTGCTTCGGCATACCGCACCGACGAATACAACCTCGGTGAGGCTAAAGAATGGACAGAGGCTCCGTCGAAGGCCATTGAGGCTTTGACTGGCAAATATTCTGTTACAACGGGCAACACCTCTGTTACCTACGACGAAGACGGCGGCATCTGGTTTGCAAGCAGCCGCTCAACAGCAAAAGACACAGAGCCGACATTGGTTCACATCAACGCTGACGGCGTAGAGGACTACAAGATTGCGGCAAACGGAACCCTCGACGTTGACTTCTTTGGCGGCGCAGGCATCCGCTTCAACCAGGACTATTCTCTCCTTGCCATTGCTACAAGCGGATCTACAATTACAGTCTTCAAGGTTACGAAGGACACCAACGGCGCTCCGCTGCTCGTAAAGCAATATTCTTTCGCAACTGAAATCGGCCGCAACTGCAACGATATGGCATTTGACTGCGCTAACAACCTCTACTTCGTTGGTAACTCTAAGGAATTCCTCAGGGTGGCTGCCCTGCCTCGCGAAAGCGGTGAAATCACAGTTGCCGCTCCGAGCGAATACAACGTTGAAATTTCAAGCGACGACTATCCTGCAGTGCTCTACCTCATCGGCCTCGACAACAATTGGGATCCTACTTTTGGCCAAATGCTCGACAAGACTGGCGAAGGTGTCTACACAACAAACATTTCAGGTCCTTGCAACTTCGGTATCGTAAGCAAACTCGACGCAGACTGGGACGTGGTCAACGCTAACCGTTGGGGCTTCGCAATGTCGGAGGACAACAAGGAAGTCAACATCAACGAGACTACTTCTATCGTGAAGGATGCAGGCGCCATCCGTGTTACTGCAACACCAGCATCTGGCTCATTCAAAGTTACTGTCGACCTCAAGAACCTCACAATCCTCGTTGCCGGCGAAGTCGTAGTGACTTATCCTGAGAAACTCTATGCTATTGGACACTTCTCTGACGAAACTTGGGCTCAGTCAAGCACTACCCACGTGGCTAATGCTACTTCTGAGGGCGTTTACCAGATTGACGACCTCGAGATTGTCGACGGCGACGGAGCTGGCTACGGCTACTTCGCATTCACTGCTACACCAAGCGAGATTTGGGACGAAGTTAACGCAACTCGCTATGGTCCAGTGACTAAAGATTATGAACTTGCAGACAACACTCCTACCGAAATCGGTTTGAATGGCGACACTTCATTCAAGATTCTCGCTGGCAAGTACAACATCACCGTTAACCTCGTTGAGGGCTTTGTTCTCACAGTTAAGCAAGACGGCGACAGCGTTGAGAAGGCAGCAGCCGACGCAGTGAAGGTGGCTGCAGGCGCAGGCGAAATCCGCGTTCTGGGCAACGTAGAATCCGTTTCAATCTACAACACAGCCGGCCAGGCAGTGGTGCTCAACAGCAAGGACAACGCGTTCCAGGTTGCTCGCGGCATCTACGTAGTGGTTGTCAACGGCAAATCAACGAAAGTAATGGTGAAGTAACACTTCCCCAAACCCTATAGAAAAAGGCTGTGCCATCAGGCACAGCCTTTTTTTGTTACTCTGTAAGTACACTACCTCACTAATTGGAGAATGCGCTGAGGGCGGCAGTTGGCTTGCCACTCTCGTCGAAGGCGCCCTTGGTGTAGCCTTTCCAGCCGCCGTAGCATTCAGGCTCCCAGTAGAACACGCCGCCGCAGCCGTCGATGGCCTTGCAGCCGCTCACGAGGCGACTCATCATCGCCGAGGCGTTGCTTGAGTCCCACGGCATGCCTACCTCACAAACCATCACAGGGCACGAATAGCGGCTGTGGAGGGTCTTCAAGTTGGCGAGACACGATGCGGTGAGGGTCTCCCAGTTGCTGTCTTCTGGATAGAACGACACGCCGATCATGTCCCACTTGGCGCCGGCGGTGCGCAGACCGTCGAACATCCACGTGAAGTGGTCGAGTTCGTTGCCGCGGTCAAGATGCACAATGACCGATGCGTTGGGATAGACTTCCTTGACTGCCGCGTAGCCGGCGCTGACAAAGAAGGCGAAGTTGGTAAACTCGGTGTCCTTGGCTTCTCCCTTGGGCCAGAGCATGCCGCTGCTCGTTTCGTTGCCCACCTGCACCCACTGCACATTGACGTTCTTCGCCTTGAGGGCTGTGAGCACGTCGGTGGTGTGGTCGGAAACTGCCGAGCCCATCTGAATCAGCGTATAGTCCTTCCACGCTGCCGGAGGGGTCTGCTGTGCGGGGTCGGCCCACGAGTCGGAGTAGTGGAAATCGACCATCACTGCCAAGCCGAGCGCCTGGGCGCGAGTGGCCTTGGCTACTACATCAGCCTTGTTGCACCAGCCGTCGGTGGGGTTGACCCACACGCGCAGGCGCACGGCGTTGACACCCAGCCCCTTGAGTATCGACAGGCAGTCGTCTGCCTTGCCCGACGCGTCGTAGAATTTCTTGCCCGACGCTTCCATCTCGGTGAGCCAACTCACGTCGGCGCCTTTGGCAAACGTTACTGTTGTTTCTTCTTTCTTGTCCTCGCCGCCGCCACCGGGGGTAGGACTGTCGTTGCCGCCGCAGGCTGCCAGCGACGAGATGCACAAAGTGGCGCACGCCATGGTGAGCATGTGCCGGAAAATTTTCTTTCTCATAGGTCTATTTTTGTTGTTTTTAGTTTAGTCTTGGTCTTCTAGCCACGTTGAGGCGTAGAGGTTGAGCAGGCGGTCCTTGTAGTCTGTGCGGAGTGCTGATTGCTCCACCTCGTCGGCTTTCGCTTTGTCAATCGCCACTCCGCCGAGCCCCTTGCGCAGATAGCCGGCATACACTTCAGCGGCGTCCTTCTCGATGAAGCCTTCGCGCCATGCGTCCTCAAAGCACTGTGCGGCCTTGGCGTAGCCTTCCTCCTTGCCGATGTTGTTGTAGACCAGCCCCAGGGTGTTCATTGCCTGTGGGAAACCCGCGGCGGCGGCTTCTTTGAGCAGCGCCAGACAGGCTTCTGCCTCCTCCTGCGTCATGTCCTTGTTGAGAGTGTAGACGTAGGCGAGCATCGCCTTTGCCGAAGTGTCGCTGACCGACGCCTTCTTCAGCAGGTCGAAGCACTGGCGGCGCGCTGTGCTGTCGGGCTGCTCGCCGGTGCGCTTCACTATGGTGTAGGCTTTCATCGTCAAGCCCTCGTCGATGCCCGCTGCCACGAGGCGGTCGAAGCAGGAGTCGGACTTGGCGTAGTCCTTGAGATGCACGTAGGCAACGCCCTTGAGATAGTCGGAAAATGCCGTGGTGTCGGGGTTAGCCTTGTCGCAGTATGCTTTCTTGAAGTATGTTGCGTTGCCCTGGTCGACGGCCTTTGCCATCCACGCCAGAGCCATGTAGAAACTGCGCTTGCGGTGGATGCCGTCGCGATAGTCCACGGCGTAGTCCCACTGCGCGCCGCGCGAGCCGAGCACCGCCGCGCGCTGCAGGTAGGCTATTGCCTTGGCGCTGTCGGTGTCCACGCCGTAGCCGCAGTCGTAGCGCTGACTAAGGTCGTAGCACGCTTGCGGGAAGTCGCGGTCGGCGGCCGCCTGCACATACGTCAGTCCTTTTGCTACGTCGGCGTCGTTGCCCATGCCTTTCATCAGCATCATGCCGGTGAAGTAGGTCGACGACAGGTCGCCTCCGTTGGCGGCCTTGGTGAACCATTGCAAGGCTACGTCCTCATGGCCGGTGTTGAGGTTGATGAGCGCCCATTCGCGCTGGGCGTCGACCGAGCCGCCCTCAGCGGCGAGGCTGAAATACTCTTTCGCCTTTTCTCCCGAGCGCTTCACACCGTTGCCGGTCTTGTAGGCCAGGGCTGAGAGTACGCCGTCGAAGAGGCTGCCCTTGCGCGCCGCTGCTTCCGAGGCTGTCATCAGCGAGTCGTTGCCGCTGCGTATGGATTTGAGATAGAGGCGCATGGCTTTCAGCGAGTCGCGCTCGGTGCCGTGGCCGTAGCGGTAGCACATGCCCATGTTGCCCACGGCCTCAACGTTGCCTTGCTTGGCTGCTTTCGCCCACCATTGCAGAGCCTCCGTGTAGTTCACCTTCTTGCCGTTGGTGCCGTTGTAGCACCACGAGCCAACTTCGTTTTGCGCTGCCGCGTCGCCGTCCTTGGCTTTCTGCAGGATTTCATACTTCTGCGAGGTGGCGGCAAACGCCGTCACGGCGGCGGCAATGCTCAATATGAGAGTTATTGTTCTGTTCATCGTAATGTGTGAGATTAAGCGGCTACGGAGTCGTAGTCTTCATAGTCGCTGCCGTCATCGTAGTAGTAATCATCGACAACTGCCGAGTCAGCGGGCACTTCTTCGTAGACTTCTGTCTCATCTACAGCGGAGTCGCCCACAGGATACAAGTCGACATATTCGTATTCGCCGTCCTCGAGGCCGCTCTTGTTGCCGCGCGCGCTGAGCATGAAATAGGACACTGCGCCGGCGATGGCGAGCACTACTACCGCGGCAAGCGTAATCCACAGGGCCTTGCGGCTCTTCGTGCCGCCTGTCGGGCGGCTGCCGTCAATCCTTCTGGTGGGGTTGCTGTCGCCACCAGGCAATGGCGGTGGTGGCGCGGGCATCGACGGGCCTTCGTCGGTGAGCGCTTCGATAAATGCTTCGGCCGAGGGCAGGCGCTCGCTGCGCTTCATCTGCATGGCGCCGATGATGGCGTTGCGCACAGCGCCGCTGGTTTGCTGCGGCAGCGTAGCGGCTATGTTTGCCGAGGTCTGTTCGGAAGCGACCACGGGATCCTTGCCGGTGAGCATGTAGAGGAGGGTGGCGCCGAGGGCGTAGACGTCGGCCTGCGGCGCGAAATTGTTGAGTCCGGCATACTGTTCAATCGGGGCGTAGCCGTCGCTGCAGCCCTGCACACGGATTGTCGACGTGGGGCGGCCTTTCATGTCGAAATGCTTCGACAGGCCGAAGTCGATAAGCACCGGCTTTACTACCGATGCCGTGAGGTGCTGAAGCATTATGTTGTCGGGCTTGATGTCGAGGTGGTTGATGAGGTTGGAGTGGAGAAACTTGACCGCTTTGGCGATGCTGCGTATGATCTCCACGGCCTCTTTTTCGCCCATCGGTCCCTGTGCTTTGATCTTGTCGCGGAGCGAGCCGTCGCTGAGATACTCCATCACGTAGTAGGCGGTGTTGTTGGTTTCAAAC
>CAVAOU010000002.1:0-24883 GCA_963590085.1 Senegalimassilia sp.
GTAGAGGTCGATCCACGTAACGCCGCGGCGCTCCGCCATGGCTTTGTAAAGGCGGTTGGTCTCCACGATGACCGACTCCTTGCCAATCATCTTGCGGTAGCGGTTGAAACTGTTGTCGATTGGCAGAAGGCTCTGCAGGTAGATTTTAGTGCGCGGCGAACCTTCCTGAATCTTTGCAATCAGTTGCTCCATTGCAGTGCAAAGGCTGTCGGGAGTGAGGTCGTGCGAGATGTCGTTGACACCGCCAAGGATAAACACCTTGGCAGGCTGTCCGGCAACGATAGGGTCCACACGATCGATAAATCCTTGAATCACGTCCGACGATATGCCGCGGTTCTTCACGTTCTGCATGCCCAGCAGTTCATGCCATTCGCATCCGTTTGTCTGACTGTCGCCGAGAAACACGATGTCCTTCTTCCCTATCGGCAATTCCTCAAAGAGCGAAGTGCGCTGAAAGTAGAACTCATTGTAGACATACTTTTCCTCTGCCGTCATATTGTTTGAAAAAAGCGCCGTCGCCAAAAGCAACGACGCTATGATTGATTTTTTCATTTCTGTAACCAATTAATGTTCCGAGCGGTAAGCGTCGACAGCCACCTTCACAGAGCCGTGAAGGAGGAGCAAACGCTTTGCTTCCTCGTAAGGCAAACCGAGTTCCTCAACAACCATGCGAGTGCCGCGGTCCACGAGTTTGGCATTGGTGAGTTGCATGTTGACCATCTTGTTGCCCTTCACGCGACCCATCTGAATCATTACTGAAGTGGTGATCATGTTGCAAATCATCTTTTGTCCTGTACCCGACTTCATGCGCGAACTGCCGGTAACGTATTCCGGACCCACAATCATCTCGATAGGAATGTCGACAACCTCCGAAATCGGGGCGTCAGGGTTTGAAGTGATTGAAGCAGTGAGCAAGCCGTGGGCACGCGCTTCCTTGAGAGCGCCGATTACGTATGGCGTTGTGCCTGAAGCGGCGATACCGATAACGGTGTCCTTGTCGTTGATGTTGTAAGCCTCAAGATCCTTCCAGCCTTGCGCAGTGTCGTCCTCTGCATTCTCTACAGGGTTGCGGAGCGCAATGTCGCCACCGGCGATAAGGCCGATGACCCATCCCGGATCCATACCGAATGTAGGTGGAATCTCAGAAGCGTCGAGCACGCCGAGGCGTCCGGAAGTGCCGGCACCCATATAGAAGATGCGGCCGCCCTTCTTCATTCGCTTAACGATGCCTGTAACAAGTTTCTCAATCTGGGGGATTGCCAGTTTCACCGCGTCGGCCACTTTGTGGTCCTCGGTGTTGATATCGTCGAGTATCTCACGCACCGACTTCTTCTCCAAGTCGTTGTAGAGCGATGATTGTTCGCTGATTTTTACGAATGCCATAGTCGTTTTGTTATTTTGAGTGATATTTCAACAAGCCCTCCATTGGACTCTTGATTACGGTTTCAATATGAATGTCGAGCGCCTTTGCCGCCTCGTTGAGCACATCGCGGTAGTAGTAGCCCACCGAGCCTACGATGCCCACAGGCAACTTCTTGAAGTCGGCATAGTTCTCCACGTTGCGCACAAAGAATGCCTTGAAGGCGTTGAGCACAAGGCGGTGCACTGCCGGCTCCTCGATGTTCTGGATGAGGAACGGCGACAACGATGCCAGGAAGCGGTTTGCAGCCGGCTCCTTGTAGACCTTTTGGATGATGGTCAAGCGGTCGAGGTTGTATTCCTTGAGGAATTTCTCGCACAGATGGTCGGGCAACTGCTTTTTCAGCACATCGCCGACGAGGAGTTTGCCGAGCACGGCGCCGCTACCCTCGTCGCCAAGGATATAGCCGAGAGGCGAAATGTTGTCGACAATGTTTTCGCCGTCGTAGTAGCACGAATTGGAGCCCGTGCCGATAATGCAGGCGATGCCTGGACGGGTGCCGCACAAAGCGCGTGCAGCGGCAAGAAGGTCACTGTTAACAGAGATGGTCTTTGCCGACGGCACACAGGCAGCAATCGAGCGGCTCACGTTGGCACAAATTTCGTCGGAAAGGCAACCTGCTCCGTAGTAGTAAACTTCGTCGATTGCAAAGTCCTTCACCTCAGGCGCAAGTTCCTGTTGGAAAGTAGCGCGAATCTTCTCTTCCGGCATTAGCAAAGCGTTTACGCCTGTCGAGAAAAATTGCTTTTCGAGTTTGTCTCCATTGAGTACACACCAATCAATCTTGGTCGACCCACAGTCTGCAATTAATATCATATCTAAATTTTTATATATATTTTCTTTTTATATAGTATGTAACCTATTGACCAGTTTATGCCGATGAAAATCAGGGCATAAAGCAGCGAAGCGAATGTCTTGTCGCCTACGAGCGGCACAAGGGCTTCGGTGTAGAGCAGGTTATGGATTGTGTGGCCAAACACCGGCACTGTGTTGAAGAGGATGCCGAGCACGCCACCAAGCACATACATGAACAACGGGTTGATGCCAAACGACTCAAAGAAGCGGGTCCAGCGCTTGTAGCCGTTCACGTCGATAATCCAGATGAGCAGCGCCAGCAAACTTGCAGCCAAGCCGCAGGTTACGATGGCAAACGTTGGTGTCCACAACTTTTTGCTTATCGGCATTCCGTAACTGAGCAGGAAGCCGGCAAACATCAGGATTGTGCCCACGAGGAAGAATTTCTCCATGCGCTCGCGGTTGTCCTTGACCTCAACGATGATGCGTCCGCAACAGAAGCCTATGAGCACATGGGCAATCGACGGAAGGGTGCTGAGCAGGCCTTCTGGGTCGATAGGCAGTGTGCGTGTCTCGCTGATTTCGAGCGAGATGAAGGAGTCTTCATTGACGGTGTCGGCAACGGTGGTGACGGTGTCGCGATAGAGATGGGCATCGCCGAGCACTGCGTGGTCGACCACGTAGATGATGTTGTCGAGCGAGAACTCAAGGCCTCTGCAGGTGAGCAGCACGATGCCATAGACCACGAGGATGCCTGCAATCACCCAAGGGATGAATTTATGCTTCACGGAGATTGCCACTATAGCGCAGGCACAATAGCACAACGCCAGTCGCGGCATAACGCCGAGAAGGCGCAGGTGGGAGAAACTGTTGGCTGCATTGAGGATGCGTTCGCCGAGAGGGAGCGCCTCGTCGGCACGCGCCAGTCCGTAGCACAACTTGCTGAACCAGGCAATGGCGAGGCCTATAAGGAAAATCACAATAGTGCGGCGCACTATCTTCACCAGCGTTGCGTGGGAATACTCAAAATGGTATTTGCGCATCGAGATGTAGGTGGAAATTCCCATTATAAACATAAAGAACGGGAACACCAAGTCGGTTGGTGTCAGGCCAAACCAACTAGCGTGCTCCAGCGGCGCATAGATGGCGCCCCACGAGCCCGGGTTGTTGACCATGATCATTCCTGCAATCGTTATACCGCGAAGGATGTCGAGAGCAAGAATCCTGTTTTTAGGCTTTTTCAAGACCTCAGTCTGTTCCATTGTCGTTATTTTTTAATTGTACACTCGTCTACTAAATATGCTATCGACTGATACGGCACTCCGCCGTTGACAGTCAAGCCGATTTCGCAGGTACGGCTATTGGAGAATCCGCGCTTCACCCCAGCCTTTTCCAACTGTCCTCGCAGTTTGCGCAACGCGTAGCGGTTGATTTCGGGATGGGTGAATCCTTTGTCGCCCGCAAAGCCGCAGCAACCCACTTCCTCTGGCAAGATTACCTTGCTGGTGCACATTCCCGCCAATGCCACAAACATGTTGTTGAGTTTCATGTGGCGGGTAGAGCAGGTGAAGTGGAGCGCGACAGGCTCGTCGGTGGGCACGAAGCGCAACCGCGGAGCAAGATACTCATAGATGAACTCTACTGGCTCGTAGAGTTTCATGCTCTTGATTTCCTCGCGCATGCGGTGCAGGCACGGGCTTTGGTCGCACAGCACCGGATAGCGGCCGCCGTCGGATGCGGCAAGCAATGCCGCTTCGAGTTCGCGCACCTTGCGTTCTGCAATGTCGGGCATGCCTTTGCTTGCCCAGATTGTGCCGCAACACAGGTCCTTCATATTCTCAGGGAATATCACTTGATAGCCGGCCTTTTCGATGAGCGAAACCATCTTGTCGATAAGCGGTGCGTCCTGCCCTTTCGCCTTGCCCATAGTCTGATTGATGCAACTTGGAAAATAGACCACATTGAGTTCGGACGGTGCCGTGGTTATCTTGTGCGGATAGTAGGCCAACGGGAATGCCGACGACCACAACGGCACGCCGAGTTTATTCAGTCCGCGGCCTATGGCGTCGGTAGCCTTGTCGCCGAGGACGGTGTGCGCCGCGCTGGCCACCGAAAGCACGGGGCGCATGCACGACTTGATGCCGGCAAAGTGGTTGGCAACATAGTCGCCAGTCTTGTAGCCGAGGCTTCCCTGCGGCAATGCCTGAGCGCGGAGGTCGTGGATCATCTCGCCGGTGTTGATCTGCATCGGGCACGATGTTGAGCACAGTCCGTCGCCAGCGCACGCGTCGATGCCCGGACCTTTATATTGTTTTGTCAACGCCTTGAGCCATCCCGTAGAGTCGCCGTCGCGGCGCAAGCGGCTGATTTCGCGCTGCACCACGATGCGCTGGCGCGACGACAGGGCGAAACCGCAGGTGAGGCAGTTGCGCTCGCAGAATCCGCACTCTATGCAACGGTCCACATTGGGGTTGGTCAGCGGCATCGGCTTTATGTTTTTCACAAAGCACTCGGGGTCATCGTTGAAGATTACGCCGGGGTTGACTATATTTTCGGGGTCAAACAAATTCTTGATGCGTTTCATCACCGCATAAGCCTTCTCGCCCCATTCATCCTTGACAAACGGAGCCATGTTGCGGCCTGTGCCGTGTTCTGCCTTCAGCGAGCCGTCGTACTTGTCGACCACGAGGTGCTCCACCTCCTCCATGAGAGTGCGATAGCGCTCCACCTTCTCCGGAGTGTCGAACGACTGGGAGATGATGAAGTGGTAGTTGCCTTCAAGCGCGTGGCCGTAGATGCAGGCATCGTCGAAGCCGTGCTGGTCGAGCAGATCAGCGAGGTCGGCTGTGGCCTCAGGAAGGTTTTCGATGTGGAATGCCACGTCTTCGATAAGCACGGTTGTGCCCAGCGGACGCGTGCCGCCTACCGACGGGAAGATGCCCGCGCGGATTGCCCAGTATTTTGAATATTCTTCTGGTTTGTCGGTGAAGTAGGCTGGCTTATAGAGTTCAAACGGCTCGAGGATTGCCTTGATGGCGTCGATGTTTGCCTGAAGTTCTTCCTTGGTGTCGGCCTTGGTTTCGGTCAGCACGGCTGTGAGGCCCTCGCCAGTTGTGTCGTTCACGCTCGAGAGGGATTTCTTGTCGAGCAACTCTGCGCTGAACACTGGACCTTTTTTCATTGCCACCACGGCGCGGCAGGCGTCCTTGATGGTCTTGAAATAGAGCATTGCGCTGGCGCTGTGCGGATAAAGGTGGCCTGTGTTCATAGTCACCTCGGCAAGGAAGCCAAGTGTGCCTTCAGAGCCCACCATCAAGTGGGTGATGATGTCGAAGGGATCCTTGAAACGCACAAACGGAAGGATGTTGAGACCCGTTACGTTCTTGATAGAGTACTTGTAGCGAATGCGCTCTGCCAATTCGGCGTCGGCATTGACGTCGTCGCGGATTGACTCAATCTCGCGGATGAAGTCGGGGTGCGACTTGGCAAACGCTTCTTTGCTCTCGGCGTCGCCCGTGTCGAGCACTGTGCCGTCGGAAAGAATGATGCGCGCCGACACCAACTGCTTGTCGCTGTTGGCGTGGGTGCCGCAGTTCATTCCCGAAGCGTTGTTGATTACGATACCGCCTACCATAGCCGCATTTTTCGAAGCCGGGTCGGGCGTAAAGGTGCGTCCGAACGGTTTCAAGATTTCATTTACGCGTTCACCGATGATGCCCGGCTGCATCGTGATGGTCGATGCGTCCGACGATACTTTGTAGTTTTCCCAATTCTTTCCAGCCACGATGAGGATGCTGTCGCTCACGGTCTGTCCGCTGAGGCTCGTGCCCGCAGCGCGAAATGTTACAGGAAGATGCATCCTACGGGCGACGGCAAGCAGGCGCGACACCTCTTCTTCGGTCTTCGAGCGCACCACAATCTGCGGAACGAGACGGTAGAAACTGGCGTCGGTGCCCCATGCCAGGCGGCGCATCTCGTCAGTGTAGATGCGGTCGCTCGGGATGAAAGCGCTTATTTCTTTTAAATACGACTTGTAGGTTGATGTCATTTTTTACTTATATAAATAAAATTTCTTTGATTTGGCCTTAAACGCATCCGCATCCTTGTTCCAATAGTCGATCATATCACTTACCTGATAGTTTTTCGAAAACAGAATTCGGATTTGGTCGCTTCCACACACCTTGTCAAACATGTTGAAGCGACTTTTGTCAGTTGCGGTGTCAAAGATACGCTTTTCTGGGTAAAGTTTGGCCAATTCTTGCATTGCATAAAACTGAATTAACGTGAGGCTCGAGCCTTTCACGTCCTCCACATAGAACTGGATGCCCTGCAGGTTCTCGCCTTTTCCCGTGCTGTAGAACGGTTTAATGTGGATTGGGCGGAATTTTGTGCCTGGCAGGTTGAGCGCGTTCATGCGAGCGGCAAATTTGTCGGCGTCAATCCAGTCGGCGCAGATGAGTTGGAACGGCAAGGTGTAGCCCACACCGATCGACACATAGTAGAGTTCGCCGAGGATACCTGTGGCGGGATAGTAGAACGCCGTTGCTGGCTGTGGGATATGCGGAGATGGCAACACCCATGGCATTCCGGTTTTGTCGAATGTCATTGAGCGTTTCCAGCCTTTCAGAGGCACTACAGTGAGTTTGGCAGCCTTTTCGCCGTTGGCCTGGCGCTCGCCGTTGAGATAGAGAGCCATCTCGCCTGGGGTGAGGCCGTAGAGGTAAGGAATCTTGAACTGGCTGACGAAGGAGTAGAAGCCGTCTTCCACGAGGCAGCCTTCCACACGGTTGCCACCGAGCGGGTTCGGGCGGTCGAGCACCACGAATTCCACATCGTTTTCGGCGCAGGCATCAAGGGCGAGTCCGAGGGTGCTGACAAAGGTGAACGAGCGGCAGCCAATGTCCTGAATGTCGTAGACCAGGGCGTCGATGCCTTCGAGCATCTCCTTGGTCGGCTTCTTGGTCTTTCCGAAGATGGAATAGACCTTCACGCCAGTTGCTGGGTCAACGGAGTTGCCAAACTCGTCGCCAGCATGCGCATCGCCTCGCACGCCATGCTCCGGGCCGAACAGCGCCACGAGTTCCACGCCGGCAGCCTCGTGAAGGATGTCGACTGTGGATTTCAGGTTGTTGTCCACACCCGTAGGGTTGGTAATCAAGCCCACGCGTTTGCCTGCGAGTTGCTTGAACTGGTTGTCGCGGAGCACCTCAACGCCTGGTTTGGTCACCGCCATTGCCCCGAGGGTCGTTGCCACACAAAGGGCTATTGCAATTATAGTCTTTTTCATCGTTACAAACCTTTTTGCTTTTGTGTCCTATTTTCTTCCGTATTCAGGGTCAATTTTCTTGTCGGCGAGATAAGTCACTACAAGAGTAGCAATGCAGCAGATCATCACCATCCAGAAGAAGTTGACGTAGCCGATTGCTTCCTCGATGTAGCCGGCAACGAAGCCTGGCAACATCATGCTCAATGCCATGAACGCCGTGCAGATTGCATAGTGCGAAGTCTTGAACTCTCCTTCGGAGAAGTACATCATGTAGAGCATATATGCAGTAAAACCGAAGCCGTAGCCAAATTGTTCAATGCAGACTGCAATACTGATTACAATCGGGTCGGACGGTTGTGCAATCGCCAAGTAGACGAAGGTGAGGCACGGCAATGTCATGCAGGCTGCCATCCACCACAGGGATTTCTTCAAGCCTACCTTTGACGCAAACACACCGCCCACGATGCCGCCGGCAAGGAGGGCAATAACGCCGCATGTGCCATAGACGATGCCCACAAGTTCGGTGGACAATCCGAGGCCGCCTTCTTTGACTGAATGCACGAGGAACGGCTGGCAGAGTTTGATGAGAAATCCTTCAGGCAAGCGGTAGAGCAGCATGAAGGCGATGGCAAGACCTACACCAGGTTTCTTGATAAACGAAACGAACGAATTGACAAACTCCGTGAGGCCGTTTGCGCTTTGAGGTTGAGGCGAATTAGCGTTGGCAATCTCGTTGCGTGGACGGTCGTCGGCCGAGTGAGGCAACACGAAGGTGTGGTAGAGGGTGACGCAGAAGAACACCGCTGCACTCACGCCAAGTGTCACTTGCCAAGAGAATGGGATGTCCTTGGTGTTATTTTCAATCACGCCGGCAATGTAGACGAGCACACCCTGACCAAACACCGAAGCGATGCGGTAGAAGGTGCTGCGGATGCCGATGAAAGCAGCCTGGCTGCTCGGGCTGTGAGCAAGCATATAGTAGCCGTCGGCACCGATGTCGTGGGTTGCCGAAGCGAATGCCGCGATGATAAACAGCACAAGCGTGATGGTAAACATGCTGATTGGAGTGTGTCCGGACTCTATTGTGGCAACGTCTGGCTTAGGCAAGGTGAGCGTGAGGAGAATCATCAACGCGGTCATAAGCACCTGCATTGCCACAATCCACCAGCGTTTTGTCTTCACCACGTCGACCAGCGGTCCCCAGAGTCCCTTGAGGAACCACGGGAAATAGAGCAGTGTGGTGAAAAACGCCATATCGCCGTTAGGCACACCCATCTTGGTGAACATCATAACGGAGATGTTGTTGACTACAAAATAGGGCACGCCTTCTGCAAAGTACAAGGTCGGCACCCAGAACCAAGGTGAAATATTGGTATTCGAAGTTTTCATGTCAGGATTTTAATATTGTTTGGTAATGTCTGCATCAATAAAGTAGTGCAGGAGAATTTCTTTGTAGTTGTAGCCCTTCTCGCCCATCACGGCAGCGCCGATCTGGCAAAGGCCTACGCCGTGACCCCAGCCTGCGCCTTTAAGCACGAAGCGTTCGGGCACGCCGCCATTCTCGCCCTGCTTTTCAACCACAAAGGCTGAACTGTAGAGGTGCGACGGCGAAAGGGTGCGGCGGATTTCGAGTTCCTTGCCGATGATGCAGGTCTTCTTAGTGCCCACAATCTTCAGTCGGTAAAGGCGTCCGGAAGTGCCGCGTGCCACCGGCACGAGGTCAACGATATCGCCGTAGTCCTCGCCGCTGCGCTCACGCACGAGGCGCGAGAGTTCGGCCTGGTCGTATTCCACCGTCCAGCGGTAGAAGTCGGTCGTTTCCTGGTCGTAACTGTTGAGCACCTGCGAGAGGATGCGCTTGTCGTGGGTGTTGCAGAATGCCTCCGGCGCGGAGAGTATCCACTTGCGGGCATTTTCCTCGACTGTAAGGTCGGGAAACTGCATAGTGTTGGGGTTGTCCAGGCGCGCCACCAGATAGTGGTAGTGCTTGGGCTCCCAGCAATATTCAAACTGCTCAAACACTCCGCCGCACGACTTGGAGAAGCGGGCGTCGCAGAGTTTGCCGTCGTAGGTCAGCACCTGTCCCCATGTGGCTTTGATGGCGTCGCGCACGGTCGGAGTGGACTCGCGGGTGATGCCTTGATAGCGCTGGCAATGGTCGTCGGCACAAACGTCGAAGTTCACATGGTCTTCGCGGTCGTACCAGCGCACCAGTTCGTCGGCAGTGCGAGTGCATGGGTTATATGGTATTTCCTCGGCGGCAAGTTGCTGGTTTTTCTCCATCTGGGCAAGAAGCCAACTGCGGGAAATCACAGCATGAGCCTTGAGCAACTCAAGCGAAGCGGTGGCGCTCATCTCCGAGGAGATTACGCTGAGCAGGTATTCCTCAACTGGCAGGATGTTGACCGCCGTGAGTTTGTCGCCTTCGACAATCAGGCGCAGAGAGCCGCGAAACGACTGGTTCTCTTTGCGTTCCCAATGGAAATTCACGCCTATGGTCACGTCGATGAGTTCGAAACTGCCGTTTTCCAAATCAACGGGAGTGAACTCAATCATGTCGTAGGCGCTGCCATTCCAAAGCACTTTGCCGTTGTCGATTGCAGCCTCCTGCGCGCCCTCAACGGTGGTGCCGTCGACGGCATAGGGAGCGGCAAAGACAAACTTGATTTGTGGGCTGCTCATGATGCCCACCTTCACTTGTGGTTGCGTCGTCATAGTATATCTTTTATTTGATGTTGTTTGCTATGGTTTTTAATTCTTCATCGTTGAGGCAGCATTCATCGAATATCTGCTTGATGTCGGCGGCAGTAATCTTGTCGAAGTCCTTTTCAAGAGGAGTGATAAAGACGTTGCCCATGTCGACAGAAGCGGGGCTGATGAGGATGTTGTCGTCGCCTTCGGCAAAATAGCATGCAGGACGGTGCTTCTTACGAGGGAACACGAGAATGTTCCACATGCCGGCCTCAAACCAGCAAAGCACGTTGAGCATCGGCTCTGGCTCGCCTTCGGGGATTTCCAGTTGCTCATAGACCATGTTGAACGCACGTTCGCCATTTGCCACCGCGATGGTGCGGATAAGGAAATAGGGGTGGGAAGTGCCAGTAACGAGCGAAAGT
Organism: Senegalimassilia sp.; assembly: GCA_963590085.1. Taxonomy (GTDB): domain Bacteria; phylum Bacteroidota; class Bacteroidia; order Bacteroidales; family Muribaculaceae; genus Limisoma. Next base: position 10,598 of record CAVAOU010000002.1, read on the forward strand.
TCAGCGTTGCCGCTTTTCACAATCACCTCTTTCTTGGCGTTTTCCACCTCTTCCTCAATAGGCATGAAGCCGCGGTTGCCTGCCTGGAAATGCATGTGGTCGGGAGCCGACGCGCCGCACTTCGGGCCGTTGTAGAACAGCGTGTAGCCTTCCAACTCGCTGGCAAGGTGCATCATGTCGGCAATGCGGCCGCCGATGCGCTGGTCCACGTGGTCGTTGCACGGGATGGTGAGGTGGCGAGGGAAGATTGGGAACGGATTGATGAGGATGGTGTAGTTTTTCCACGCAATGCCGTCCTGCACCGCCGGGCGGTTGTCTGCGCAGAGGAAGCACTTGCGCTCCTTCAGCGACTTGGCGTCGACCTTGGCTGTCGACGACACGATGCGTGCCGGGTTGAACTGCACTTTCACCTTCGAGCCCGCAACGTCAAATTCCTTGACTTTGACGTTGGCGAGGGCAGCGAAGTTGTTGCGGGCGGTGTCCCACACCTGCAACTGCTGATTGAAGAATTCTTGTATCTTGTCGGATGCGCTCATCTCCTATTATTTCTTCTTGTTGAATGCAATACGCGCCTGGAGTTCCCAAGTGCGGATACGGTCTTTATAGAGGTTATGAGCGTTCATCTTCACCACGTCGAGCGATGCGTCGGAGTTGTCGTCCCAACGGCGGCAGTTGTAGACTGGCTCATAAACGCGGCCAATCTGGTATTCGCGCGAGAAGTTGAGGCCGAGAGCATAGTCCTCGCCGTAACTTGTGTTAGGCACTTTCACCTCGCGGAGCACTGGAGTGTAGAACGCACGCGGAGCGCCGAGACCGTTGATGCGGAGGGCGTTGTTACGGCCGTTTTCCGGTGTCCACTCTTTGTGGTCGATGATGCCCGGTGCAATCATGTTCATGTTGAAGTCGGTCATCATGTAGGTGCCTACCACCATTGCGCAGTTCTGCTCGTAGAAGGCATTGACCATGATTGATAGCGTATTTTCGTCGCGGTAAACGTCGTCGCTGTCGAGTTGCACGGCAAACTTGCCGCACTTAGGATGGTGTACGCCTTCGTTCCAGCAGCCGCCGATGCCGAGGTCCTGACGCGCCGGGATGATGTGGATGAGGCGCTCGTCGGCCTTAAACTCGTCGATGGCTTCTGTGGTGCCGTCGGTCGAGTGGTTGTCAATGACGATGAGGTTGAACTTGAAGTCGGTCTTCTGGCTGAGCACCGACTTGATGGCGTCGCGGATGGTGCGGATGCGGTTGCGCACTGGGATGATTACCGATGCTTCATATTCGAAGTTGCCTGCGCTGAACTCGATTTTCTTGAATTCTGGCTTGAGGTATCCGCCGATGGCTTTCAAATGGGCTGTGCAAGCCTCTTCCATCTCGATTTGCACACCACGGTTCTTCGGGTCAACGTAGTCGAAAATCTTCTCGCCGCTCTTGCGTGTGTCGAGTTCGACGTCGGAGTAGAGATATTCGTTGATGTGCACGAGTTCAGCCTCTTGGGTGATTTTCAGGCGCACGTCGTAGAGACCTGCGAAGTCATATTGCTTGTCGATTTTCGCAACGGCGTTTTTGAGCACTGCGGTGTTGAACATCAGCACTGAGCCGAAATCGAAATCGTCGCGGAGGCTACCCTTCTGATAGTCGATTACTGGAGCGTTGCTGCGCTGGTCGCCTACCACGTTGTAGTGGTCGGCATAGACCATACCTGCCGCTGAGTCGTCGGCAATCTTCACCATACGCTCTACGGCAAACATGCCGAACTCCAGAGAGTTGAACTTGGTGTAGAGGATTGTATAGTCGCAGTCGGCATGGGCAGCGATTTTCTGCATTGTGTCGCTGCTGTTGAGGTTGCCGATGGCAATTTTTGTGCAGCCTTCAACCTCGCCTTGTGCGTCGGCTCCTGCCAACAGATAGATGTTGTGCACCAAGTCGCACGCCTTGAGGCCAGCAACTGTATTCTTGACTTGTTCCGCATTGACAAACGGAATAAAACAATCGATTCTTTTCATTTTATGTAGTTTTTTTGATTTTCTATTGGGGTTTGGTTCTCGTTATTTTTTTGTGCTGAAGAATGTCATAATCTGTCCCATCAACGCGCTGCGCGAGTCGGCGTCCTTGATGGTTTCAAACGGGAAGCCCATCACGCATGTGCGGTAGTTGTCCATATCGGCCACAATGGCTGCCGGGATGTTGTTCTCGCCGTAGCGCATCAGTGTGCAGGCTTTCTCCTTGTCTACAGCGTAGATGCCGTCGGGCGACTCAACAGCGTAGCACTTGTCGTTGAGTTTGGTGTAGAAGTCGAGGTTGAGCGTCTGGAAAGCGTCGAAATATGTAGGCACTACGTGTGCGTTGCCTTCAACCGATGCCTGACCCACACGCCAGTGGTAGCCGAGGGTCTTGACTGCAAAGTCCTTCGACGCCTCATCGGCATTAGGATTGTCCCAGATGTCGGTTGCCACAAACGAACCGCTCACTAAGATGCTGCCGCCTGCCTCGCAGAAGCCCTTGATGGCCGACTGCAATGCTGCAGGGAAAGCGCGGAAGCGGTTAGGCACTGCGCCGCGGCCCACCTTGGTTTCTTTCTGCTTGCCGAGGATGAGGTCGGCATATTTGTAGGCTTTCATGTCGACAGAGCCGCTCTCAACAGCCGACGCGCTCGTAGAGACGAATGAATAGCCGGCGTCCATAAGGGCTTTGCCGTGGACGGCTGGATAGTCGAACGTGTTGCCGGCAATCACCTTGTCCTCCTGGTCGGCACGGCTTGCGCCGAAGCCTGCTGAGTCGTCGTCGTACCATGGGATGTTGCGGCGGAACTCAAACATGTCGCCGATTGTGTTAATGTCGGAGATGTAAGGCACGCCGTGATCCTTGGCGCTGTCGAAGCCTGCATATTCCGGACTTGCCACAAACGAGTCAGGAGCGCTGACACGGGTGAATCCGTTGATCACAAGCACATCGCCCTTCGAGTCCTTCGCCTCGCCTACTGCAAGCACTTCCGACGGGAAACTTACACCGCCTTCATTGGCAGCCAAGATGCGGTAACTGTGGATCTCATTGTCGCTGACCTTTGCCGTATATTCGGGTTTCTTCACGATGGCAATGTTTTTGAACGCTCCGTCACCGATGCGCTCGCTAACGATGTAACTTTGAGCCTGCGCGCGGTCGCAGAGGCTGTCGACGGTTTCTTTCCAGGAGAGGCGGTATTCGCCTTTCTTCACCTTCTGGATTGCGAAACTGTTCACTGCCAATGGCTGAATCATATAGTCGGTTTTGCCTTCTTTTGTTGCGAAGAATTGCGCCATGCCTTTGTAGATTGCGCGGCTTACTGTGAAGCGGAACGTCGGGTCGAGGCCGTAGCGCATGTCGGCGAAGTTCTGGTGCGACAGCAGTTCGAGCAGCATGGCTGGCACTTCAGGCACGCGTGCTTCGTAGTAGGAAGCGTCCCACATGCCACGGCGAACCCAGTTTGGCTCAAACTCCTTGCGAACGTCGTTGCAGATGTTGGTCATCACCATATCGGTGAGTTGACGTGAATTCATACGGTCGGAACCGTTGGCATATTTCTCGCCCTTCGTGCAGTAGATGCCGAGCGTACCGATGATGCGGTCGTCCATTGTGGTGCCGGCATCGGTGTGGAACGCGAACGACAGGTCGACAGGGATGTTGAGACCTTTCTTGTTTGGCACTACGCTCGAGCCGCCAGCAAGGTAGTTCACCCAGACGCCACGGCAACGGTAGTCGTCGTTGTAGTCGTTTACGCCATGCGACGGAGAGTAGACCGAGTCAGGGATACCTGCCCACTGCAACCAGTAGCGTGCGCCTTCGGTGAAGCGCGGATAGCCGCTCGCCTGATAGTTGTGCGGCAGACGGTCGACCATCGTGATGGCGCTCAGTGTCTTTGCGTCTTCCTCACTGAGGTTGTCGGCAATCTTGCGCTCGATGTTGCCCATACCGCCGCCAATCTTCACTGCGTCGGCAGTCACCACCTCGTCAGCCTTGCCGGTCTTGTTGGTGAGCGAAACCACCGGTTGCTCGCCTGCTGCAAGTTGGAAGTGGCCGAGGTATATCCATGTGCCGCCGCCCATCTTCTGGTTCACCTGGAACTGCTGGTCGCCTGCGGCTGTGTGGATTGTATAGATTGCTTTTTCTGTGCTGTTTGGCAATGATGCGTAGGAAACGTAGACTGCATACAGTCCCTTTTCGGGAATGTTGGCCGACCATGTGGCTACCGACTCTTTCTTGCCCTTTGTCGAGGCAACCTTGCGGTAGGTGCCGTCGAGGAACGGGTTCTCGAAGTCCTTGTAGAGCATCGCTTTGTAGGCAAAGCCTGCACCGCCGTCGCTCCACGCCTGGTCGCCGTTGCTTTCGGAATAGTTGCCCACTGCAAATCCGCCGTTGTTGTCAACAATCAACTCCTGGCGACGTGTGTCGCGCTCGCGGGGGCTCATCACGTAGGCGCCGGCATTTTCGAGCATCGGTATCAGGAACGGCATCACATAACTCTGCGTGTAGAGGTCCTCCACGGTTTGGAAGATGCGGGCACGCTGCCATTCCCAGCGGTTGAGTTTCGGTTCGAAATAGTAGCCGTGGCTCTGCCAGATGGCTATGATTTTGCCGTCAAGACCTTTCTTCGGGTGACGGGTTTTGTCGAGGGCATAGACAAACGGTGCTTTCTCCGTCTTCTGGAAGAATGCGTAGCCGGAGTCGGAATAGAGGCGCTCAACGGGCACTCCCCCAACGGTGATTTCAACGCTGTACGGCTTCTTGAACATCATCGCCACATTGCTTTTCACCGCAGTGGTGTAACTCGCAAGGTCGGGAACGTAGCCATAGGCTTCGTTCATGTCGAGACGCAGTTTTGAGTTCTCGACATCAATCAATGCAGTGTCGACATCCACCTTGCCCACAGCAAGGTTTGCAGGCAATTTTTCCTTGAGCAATGTCGAGATTCTGTCCCGAGTGGCTGTGTCAAGAGGCTTAAACTCTGCCCTTGCAACGCCAACCGTTGTTGCCATAACGGCAGCCAGCATCAAAATTTTTCGCATCGTTTAATTTTTTTGAGTATTATTGTTTGATTTTAAGTAGCGTTTGCTTTATCTGCAAAAATACGATAATATGAGTATTCTTAAAAAATTTATCGGTCCAATTATCACCCGTTAAACATTATTTAATATTTTAATACAGTTTTTCTATTTTACTAAATCAGGGAGCAAACAAAAAAAAGGGATCCGATGTTCGGGTCCCTCACGAATTATTACCAACTAAAAACTTCATCTGTCTGCCGAATGGTACTTGACCAGACCCGGCATCGAACTTGGAATTATCTTTTTAATCTTTATGCCGTAGGAGGCGGCAACTTCGGTGAGCACACCGCTGTAGGCGCACGCGTTCGACCCTACGAAACACACCGTCTTCCCCTCGTAGTCGTACTGCAGCACGTTGCGGCGGAAGAAGGCGTCAATGCCGTGGCGCACAAGTTGATACACATAGTCCTGGTCGAGTTTATCCATCAGGAAGCGCGAGTACACACTCAGAGTGTTGCTCGGCAACGAGTGGTCGTAGACCGACGACATTATCTCATCGGGGGTGAGATGGATGTAGTCGTAAAACTCATTGCGCAGTTGCGCCGGCGCAATGTCCTTCAGGCAGTCGCTAAGGAAGCGCTTGCCTATGTATGCCGCACTGCCCTCGTCGCCAAGGATATAGCCCAGTGAACGGACGTTCTTCACAATCACCCGGCCGTCGTAGTCGCAGGAGTTGGAACCGCTGCCGAGAATGCAGGCAATGCCAGGGTCGTTGATGAGCAGTCCGCGGGCAGCGCCGAGGAGGTCGCTCTCCACGGTTACAGGGGTCTTGAACTGCGCTACCAGCGATGCCTCGATAATCTTCTTCTTCTCCGGACTTGAGCAACCTGCCCCATAGAAAAAGATATGCTCCCAGCGGCGCTTGAAGAAGGCTTCAGGCAACTCGAGACGCACGCTGTGACTGATGTCACGGCGTGTATGGAAAAATGGATTCAAACCCTTTGTAAAAGCGTGTTCCACGACTGTGGCTCCATCCACCAATGCCCATTCAGTGCGCGAAGCACTACTGTCTGCTATGATTTTCATAAAAACGTCAGGTCAGGTATATAAGTCCCCAAAGATAACAAAAGAAATCGTAACAAATGCAAATTTGCTACGATTTCTTTTCAATCTTCCGAAAATCGCGGTTCACACGATTTCCAGGGTCTAGTGTTTCACTGCAAACTTATGGTTTTCGGTGCCCGCAGTCGTGTGGATTTTAGCCACATACACGCCTTCGGCGAGGTCGCTTACGTTGACCACGTTGCCCGTGGTGCGTACCACCTTGCGGCCGTCGAGCGCAACCACCTCAATGCCGAGGATTGTGCAGTCGGCATTGGCAATCAGGAGTTCACTTGCCGGGTTTGGATAAATCCGCAGCCCCGAGACGCTCACTCTGCCCACACCGGCATCGCTTGCCGCGCCAATAGCCACCTTGTCGAGATAGAGGGTGCCTTTCTTGCCATAGAAATTGCCAGCCTCAACGACCTCAAATCCCTGAAGCGTATAGGTGCCGTCGCCAATCTCGGCAAGCGAGATGTCGGCGTGCTTCCACCCGAGGAAGTTGAGTTTGATCAACGGCATGGTCTTAGTTTCCGAGCCGTTGGCGAACACAGCGTTCAACTGGTTGCCGCTGAGGTCGCCATAGACCTTGAGCGCTATCATGTTGTCCTTAGTGAACGTCGTCGCAGGCGCTGTAGCGAAGTTCACCACAGCCTTACCACCGTCCTGTGCTTCAAACTTATAGTCGATCTTCGCTGAGCCAGAGCCCTCGAGTTTGGTCGAAGTGTTGGTGGCTACGGTGAGCGTTGTGCAGCCCGTCGATGCATCAGTGTCGGCAACAAGTGTGCCGCTGGCGTCGAGGGCATCGACGAGGGTAACCGCAGCCGGGTCGGCGCTGGCGTCGACAGCAGTGAACGGGATAGTCATCGGCGCTGCCAACTTGATGCCGTTCTTGTCGCAGACGTCGCCCGAAACATCAACGGTATAGTTCTCCCCTACCGTCAGGTCCTTGCTAAGGCGGATTTGGAAATAGCCGTAGTCGTCGCCGTCCTTGCTGAATTTCTTTGTGCGCACGGAGTATGCCAACTGGTTGCCGTCCTTGTCCTTCACAAGAATCTGCTCTTGAAGTTTGTCGGTTGTTGGCTGGCCGTCGAAGCGGAATTCAATGGTCGGCGTTTGATAGTGCACCTTCGCGCCTTCCGATGGCGAACTTGTAACGACTTGATAAATATTCTTGCCGTCGGTGCAGAACTGCATCACGAAGTCTTCCTTCATCGACAGTCCAGCAGGGTGCTTAGCATCCTTGGCAATACGCACGGTGTAGAGGGTATTGGTTTCGTAGGCACGCTTAGGCTCGAAGACGAGGCGATACTGAGAATCCTCCCAGCGTATTGTGCCGTCGACAGTCGGAGTGATGGAGAAGTTCTGCTCCACCGACTCGGTGTCCATATCCCAGTTAAAGTTGAGCACTACCGGCACATTGCAAGCCACGGCAGCATCGCCGTCGTTCCACACTGGCGAATAACTTACCACCTCGGGGGCAGTCAAGCGGGTGCGGTTGAGCGCAAGGTTCTGATAGGTTACAGTGTTGGCAGTAACGGTCACTTCCTGCTCGTAGGCGTCGTACTCCGAGTGGATTACCTTCAGAGTGTAGGTACCTGGCTCAACGGCCTTCAGCATATACACGCCGTTGAAGAGCGCGTCGGTGGTATATTCATACTTCACCTCGCCGCCCTGCAGCAGTTGCACTGTAGCGCCGCAAATGGGCTTCGACTTGTCGTGGCCGTAGAAGATGTTGTTGTAGATTGCGTCGGTGCAGATGAGTCGGGAGTCGTAGAGCGCTCCACAGACCACACCTGTGGTGAACTTCTCAGTCGTGTTGAAGTATTCCATCACGGCCTTTGCGAAATGGTACGCCTCAAGCCAGCAATAGTCCTTGTTGAGCAGGCGGTAGGTCTCAGGGATATAGTCGTGGTAGGAGCCTTCAGAGAGCATGCCCGGCACTGTGAGTTTGCGGAGCACGCCGAGGCCCACGCCTACGCCCCAGTCGTAGAAATCGTAGTCGCCAGCAAGCCAGGTGTTGGTGCTCGACCACGAGGTAACCTGGTTCTCGAGCAACTGGCGGTTGAGCACCAGCGACATCGCCTTTGCCTCGGGCGACACCGGGTCGTTGGTGAAGCCGCGATAGAGCATCAGCGGCTGGTTGTTGCGCGCCGATGTGCCAGTGGCGTTGCTATGGATGGCAAACATGAAGTCGGCGCCGTAGGCGTTGGCTTCGTAGCCTATCTCGTGGAGGTTGCGGTCATCTTCTGTGGTGTTGGTGGTGCGCGACATCATCACGTTGGCGCCGAGCCCTTCCAGAAGGTCGCGCAAGGCAAGACCCTTGTCGAGGTTGGAGTTTGACTCCCAATAGCCGTCGGCATCGCCCGACTTGAACGGCGGAACCACCACGTTGCGGTCGTCGGAATCGTGGCCGCCGTGGCCTGGATTGACGTAAATCTTCAGGTCTTTCATGTCTGTAGCACCCACACCGAGGGCAACAGCGAGGCTGAGTGCTGTTAATGTCTTTCTTTTCATTGTCATGCGGGTTTTACAGTTATTCTTTGATGTTGATGTCTATCACGAAAAGGCGGCCGTCGATGGTGTTGTAGGCTATGCGTGAGCCATCGGCAGTTGCCGTGGGGTTCATGGTCATGGTCTCGGGCTTGGTGAGCGCCGTCGAGAACGAGCCGTCGGCCTTGAGAAGCATAATCTGGCTGGATTCATATTGATGGCCGTCGCTCGTGGAATTTTCCGCCACGACATATCCGTTGCCAGCCCAGCGCGGCGCTGTGTAGCGGCCAAGCGAAGCAAGGACATTGCCCTGGAGGTCGCACACGTATGCGCCTTTACCTCCGGCATAGAAGAGTATCTTGGAGCCGTCGGGCGACAAGGATTCCCACATGTAGGTGTGGTCGGTTGCCACCGGCTGCAGGCGGGTTTCCTTACCGCTTTGCATCACCACGAGTTGGTTGCCGTCGGCGTAGACGAATGTGCCGCCTTTATGCTTCGCCTTGAGTTGGCGTCCAGCATCGCTGAGGGTAGAGAAGCCGCCGTCCACGGCCTTCGGAGCGCGCATGCCGCGCAACTTCCCGGTCACAGCCGCCGAGGTCTTGTCCTCGATATTGTAGCATTTCACTTCGCGGTAGGTGCGCATATCGTCGACCGTCTGCGACATGAAGTACACACTCTTGCCGTCGCGGGCGAAAGCGGGCTCGAAGCCTGCCATGTCATCGGTGCTGACGGTGGTTGTCACGCCATCGGCGAAGTCGTAGAGTTTCAGTCCCTTGTAGTTGGTCTGCGAGAACAGCAACTGCTGTCCGTCGGCACTTAACACGGGGTTGGAGATGCCGGCCTCAACGCCCTTGAGCAACTGCTGCCTGTTGGTTATCTCCACCTGCTGTGCCGATGCCGCCAGCGAGCATGCCGCCGCAAGAATCAGTAGTCTGGTTTTCATAGTTTTATGTTACGTTTGTTTGTTACTTCACGATAAATTTACCCACCTTCGCTCCGTCGGCGCTAACCACGCGGAGGAAGTAGACGCCTGCCTGAAGCGAAGCGATATTGACTGTTGCTGCGCCGGCAGCGAAGTCGGCTGTCTGCGACAACAGGAGTGCGCCTGAGTTGTTGAACACCTCAACCTTTGCCACGCCAGCATCTGCGGCTGCCACATGGAGCACGCCGTCGGCAACTGGATTAGGATAGAGGCGGAGTCCGCTGGCTTTTGCGCTTACATTGGCAACGCTGCCGTATTCGTTGTAGAGTGCTGAGTATTCAGGCACAAGGATTTCAAAATTCTTGTTCTTCTCCGACTTGCCGAGGTCGAGACGGAGGGTGTTGACTGTGATTGGATAAACGGTCACGTCGTTAATGTCGACAACCGTCGAAAGGTCGAGGTCGAAGGTCGACACTTGGTTGGCTGGGAGTTCGGCATCGGTGAAATTGACCGACGGATAGGTTGTGCCGTCACCGGCTGTCATGGTCATCGACACGCGTTTCACTGTCACATCGCCAGGGTTGATTGCCACGCGCAATGCTTTCGGCATGCTCCACACTGTGAACGGCGACTCCAACTGGAGGTATGCGCCACGGCTGGTGCCGTTGCCCACGTATGAGATTTTCATGCCGTTTTCATATTCAGCCACAGTGAGGTCGGTGCCGCCCACTTGCTTCGATGCCCATGTCTCAGGATATTCGCGGATAATCGGCATCTCGGCAGCCTCGGGGAGTTCCACTGTCACCTCGGCGCTGGTCTCGATGTCGTTGAGTTTGCCTGTGATGGTGGTTGTGCCGTTCTTAAGGCCCTTGAGCACACCGTTTTCAATCTTCAATATGTCGTTGTCGGCAATCGTCCATGTGAGTCGAGAAGGGTCGGTTGCATATTCATTGATACCGATTTTTGAGGATACCTCAATCGCATAGTCGCGGCCGTCGTTGAGGAATTTAGCCGAGCGGATGCCAACCTCTGCCGACTGCACTGTAATTTCCTTCGACACGCTTATGCTGCCGTAGGTTGCGGTAACGGTTGTTGTGCCGGCCTTGCCGAGAAGTTCGATTTTGCCGTCGTTGACTGTGCCGTATGCAGGATCGATGCTGAAGGTAACGCCTTCCACGTTCTCGCTTACGAGTTCGCCGTACTGGTTATAGCCGAGTACCTCGGGAATGAAAGTTGAGTAGATAGGCACTTCAATCTCCGGGTCGAGGAACGCGAGGGAAGCGATATTGGTGTCGCCGTCGGGCGCTGTTGAATACACCATCCAGCCGTTTGCCACCGCGCGCGGCGTACCTTCTGTAGTGCGGTTAACCACGCTGCCCTGCACCATCAGTTGGGCGGAGCCGCCGGCATCAACGTTGCACACGTCCCATGCACCGAGTTGCTTGAGTATCTGACACATAACCGAGGTGTTGCAACCTGCCGAGACGCCATAAACTGGGTCGGTCGACTTGTCGATGGTGAACATATAGAGAGTCTTGCCGTCCTGGCTGCTTGCGTACGCTGAGCGGCTGTAGACCTGAGAGTTGTAGGTTTCGTCTTCGTTGCGGCCGTTGAGTTCGCCGTTAACCATCACCATAGCATTGCCGCCGACGGCTTGCTCAAGATGAATTGGGTTGCCAGTGGCTACGGAATACCATGAGTAGTTGACTGCTACCTCGTCGCCCACCTGAAGTTGCTCGAGAAGGTCTTTATAACTGCCCGAGCCGGAGAGGCAGATATCGTAGTCGCCGAGGGTGCCGGCTGTGGTGTTGGTGCGCACCTGCGCCACTGTTGCCACGATGTCGGTGTTGGTTGCCCACTGCGCACCGTCGTTGAGGTTAAGATAAACCTCGCAGGTCTTGTTGTCCACGAGGCTGTACGCGCCGTCGTTGTTCTCGATGGTCTGGAACTTCTTGGTGCGTCCGTAGTAGGAGTTGTAGAGCACCATCTCGCCCGTAGAGCGGCAGAACTTGTTGACGAGGTAGAACTCCGGCTGCTGGTTGCCCCAGCGGGTGGAGGTCACGGTGCCTTTCCACGACATCGCCTCGATGTGGAGGTCCTTGTCGTAGCCCATGCCAACGACGCCTGTGCGTGCAGGACCGCCGTCCCACTGATCGGCCTGGCAGTTGGTTTCAGTCACAATCTGGCCGTTGCGCAGGCAGGCGTTGTAGGTTGTGCCGAGGGCAAACTGCGAATAGATGCCCTGACCCGACACTACCCAGAAGTTACCGTTCTGTGCGCCGATAGGCTTCTTGCCGTTAGTCTTTTCGCGAGTGTAGGCGTCGGCGAGTTTCTCGGTGGATCCGGTCTTCTCGTTGGCCTGCATCGTTTCAATGCGGTTGTAGGGATTGGTCAAATCAACTGTCATATAGTTGATGTTGAGCGGAAAGTCGGGGATGCGGATGCGGTTGTAGACCACGCCTGGCCCTACCTGCTTGCTTTCAAGCAGATTGTAGGCATATTCCGTACCGTTGATTGTAAAATTTTTAGGAGTTTCTGCTGTCATCACTGCAAATGCGGATGCAGCAAACGCCATGGTGAGTAGACATTTATTCATACTAGGATGTGTTAATGGTTTGCACTCACAAAGTTACTACAATTTAAATCCCTTCCAACTTTTTAAGCATAAATTATATGTTGTATACATATTTTTATTTTCAGAACTACCATATCTCCGCATTGCCAGCACAAGCCGACGCCATCAAAAAGAAACCGCAATGCCTGCTGCCAGACACTGCGGATTTCTCCTCTGCCCTTGCCTTTCGGCTGGACAACTATAATCGAAATAATAAAACCTTACTTGTTGATTTTCTGCCAACTGTCCTTCAAGGTTATCGTGCGGTTAAACACGAGATGCTCCTTCGTGGAGTCCTTCTTGTCGGGAGTGAAGTAGCCGATGCGCTGGAACTGGAAGTGAGCGCCTGGCTCGGCATTCTCGGCAAGATACGGCTCAATCTTGGCGTGCTCAACAACCTTGATTGAGTCTGGGTTGAGGAGTTCGTGGAAGTCGCGGTCCTTGACCTCAGATGCGTTCTCAACGGCAAACAGGCGGTCGTAGAGGCGCACCTCGGCGTCAACGCAATGGTTGGCAGATACCCAGTGGAGGGTGCCTTTCACCTTGCGCATGCTGCCTGGCATACCGCTCTTCGAGTCGGGATCGTATTCGCAATAGATTTCCTCGATATTGCCGTCGGCATCCTTCTTGCAGCCAGTGCACTTCACGATGTAGGCGCCTTTGAGGCGAACTTCCTTGTCGGGAGTCATGCGGAAGAATTTCTTCGGCGGATTCTCCATGAAGTCGTCGCGCTCAATATAGATTTCGCGTGAGAACGGCATTGCGTGGGTTCCTGCGTTCGGGTCTTCTGGGTTGTTCTCCATCTCGACGTTCTCCTCCTGACCTTCAGGATAGTTGGTGATAACCACCTTCACAGGGTCGATTACTGCACAAACGCGCGTTGCACGCTTGTTGAGGTCTTCGCGGATGCTGAACTCGAGAAGAGAGATATCGTTGACTGCCTCAAACTTGGTGTAGCCGATGCGGTTGATAAACGACTTGATTGACTCCGGAGTGAAGCCGCGGCGACGCAGACCCGAGATGGTCGGCATGCGCGGGTCGTCCCAGCCGTCGACAAGGCCTTCCTTCACCAACTGCAGCAATTTGCGTTTCGACAGCACAGTGTAGGTGAGGTTCAAGCGGTTAAACTCAATCTGGCGCGGGCAGTAGGTCTCGTCGGCCAACTCCTTCACGAAATATTCGTAGAGCGGACGGTGAGGCACAAACTCAAGCGTACAGATGGAGTGGGTAACGCCCTCGAAATAGTCCGACTGGCCGTGAGCGAAGTCGTACATTGGATACACCTTCCACTTGTCGCCTGTGCGGTGGTGCGGGTGCTTGATGATGCGGTACATGATTGGGTCGCGGAAGTGCATGTTGGACGATGCCATGTCGATCTTGGCGCGGAGCACCATTGCGCCCTCCTCAAACTCGCCGGCATTCATGCGCTGGAAGAGGTCGAGGTTTTCCTCAATCGGACGGTCGCGGAACGGGCTGGCAGTTCCTGGCTGTGTCGGTGTGCCCTTCTGCTCGGCAATCTGCTCGGCAGTCTGCTCGTCTACGTAGGCTTTGCCTTCCTTAATCATGCGGATGGCAAGGTCGTAGAGTTGTGGGAAATAGTCAGAAGCATAGTATTCGCGGTCGGCCCAGTCGTAGCCCAGCCACTTGATGTCCTCGCGGATGGAGTCTACATATTCCACGTCTTCCTTGACAGGGTTAGTGTCGTCGAAGCGCAGGTTGCAAGTGCCGCCAAACTTCTCGGCAACGCCGAAGTCCATACAGATGGCCTTTGCGTGGCCGATATGCAGATAGCCGTTAGGTTCTGGTGGGAAACGAGTGTTAAGACGCCCACCGTTTTTTCCTTGTTTCAAATCGTCGGCCACCAGTTGCTCAACGAAATTCAGGCCTGACTCTTTCTCTGTTGTCAGTTCCTTGTTTTCAATTTCTGACATATGTTTTCCTTTTAAATTGTCGATGTTAAAATGCAAAGTTAATGCAAAAAAGTGAAAATAACCGCTCTCCCGCCCAAAAATGCTCCTTATTTACAAAGAGAGCGAAGATTTTCGATGTCCGCACAAACGGAACCGGGGGCTGCGCCGATTGGTGCAGCCCCCGGTTATAGGGGTTGGAATTGAAAGATTCCGATTATTCTACATACC
>CAVAOU010000003.1:0-24291 GCA_963590085.1 Senegalimassilia sp.
TGTCAAGCCGGTTGATGGCTACAACGACCTGTCGACAGTGCCGTTGAACTATACCGTCTCTAAGACTCTGTGGCAACTGTGCGACAAGGCTTATTTCACCTACTCGTTCGACTACTACAAGACCACGAGTCACCCATTGCAAAGTTTCACCCCCGAAGAGTCGGGCAAGACTGAGATAATCATGCCTAACAACATCGCAATCGAGGATCTTCCAGGCAAGAAGGGTGCATGCACCATCGGTCTCAAAATCTACTACACCATCAACGGCGAGCGGAAATTCCGCGAGACCTACACGGCTCCTATTTTCTTCCCGTCCGACAAATGATGAGCAAGACTAACGGAAGCACAACAATGATTACAACAAAAGTTATGACACGAAAAATTTTCAACAACATACTTCTTGTGGCGGCTCTCGCCGGCAGCGCTGCCACGATGCATGCCGCCGCCTATGAGGCCACCAAGGTACAAATGTTACCTGGCAGCGGCGACACGCAAAAGACCTACGACATGACGATGCTGGGCAAAACCGTCGACGGCTACCAACTGTGGTGGTGCGGCAGCACCGACAACAACGGCAAATACACCTACTGGACAGTCGACGACACCCACCTGTCGCGCACTCAGGAGGCGTTCTCCGCAGGCACGAAATACAAACTGGTAACGGACTACAGCGTAACCAGCAACCGCACGACGCCCGTAGGCTCCAACTATGAGTTCTTCGCCAAGGTGAAGACGGCAAGCGCAGCCGAGTTGTTTATCCTCGACACTTCGAACGCATCTACATTCCCGAGCGACTTCTGCCTCGCTGGCAATGTGTCGATGACTATCAACGACGTGGGTTTCGACCACGACTATAATCGATACACCCAGACCATCGCATGGACTGTGACTGGCATCGACTCGAAGATATTCAAGGAGGCTGTGGTTCAGGCAAGTTACGACGAGGGCGAAACGTGGGAGGACATCACCCCGTCTACATCTACGTTGATGACGGGGAAATACCAACACTATATGGCTTATCCTCAAGCGGCAGCACGTTTCCGCGTGGTTGCCCGCCCGAAGGATGCCTACAAGAGTCTTGCCCGCAACGGCGAATGGCGCTCGGCGGAGTCGAATGAAATCGAATACTCCGACCTCTACGACTTCCGCGACGGCACCTTCGGCATCTACAATGCCAGCAAAGTGATAATGAATGTGGGTATGTCTGGCTCAAGCAAGGACATCGGCATGGCTCTTATCGGCAAGACTAAGGACAATAAATACCAAGTGTGGGCTTGCCACAACACTACCGACAAGACCTATAGCACAGTATGGACGGTCGACGATTTTGACAAGATCAGGCCAACGGATGCTGTCTCTACTTTCAGCAACAACACCGAATACGAACTTTCACATATAGGCAACGAGTCTGGCAACCGATATGTGAGCGACAACCATGACTACGTCCATTTCTTCGTCATCACCCGTTCGGGGGCTGGCGATGTATGGGGCCAATATTTCTGCTGGGACCGCTCTTCCGAACTGAGTTTCGCTTCCAAATATTACCTCAACGGCACTGTGAAGATGTCGGTTAGCGACATGACCTACAGCGCCGAGAAGGCATGCAACGTGCAGACCGTTAAATGGTCGTGCTACGACGTCAACGCCAACGCTACTGGCAATGTGGTAATTGAGGCAAGTTACGACAGCGGAACAACTTGGACTACTGCCGCAACTCTGTCTGCGTCATACGTGGGCAGCGCTGAAGTGGTAGTGCCACTGACTGCTGCCAAGGTGCGCTACCGCGTGGCTGTCAACGCCAAGGACGACTACCGTGTCCTCGTGGAGAACGGCCGCTGGGTATCTAATGAGTCGGCCGACTTCGAGCAGGGCACATTCACCATTCCTTGCAGCCTCACCGTGGGCAACATCAAGAAGAACTTCACCGACGGCACTAACATCTACGACCGCACTTACGCGCCTGAGGTTTCGTGGGACATCCAGAGCAACGGTTCCACCGCTGTGACAAGTGCCACTCTCGAATACTGCGTCCACGACGGCAACAACGAGTGGATTAAGGCTGCCGACCTCACCACCCTCACCGGCACACAGAATGTGAAGGTGCCTGTGGGCATCGACTGCTTTGCTTTCCGCATCGTGCCTAACGTTGACAAATCGCTGGTGTGTGTTTCCCGCGAGCCTTCGGATACGGTGATTAAGACCGCTGAATTTGCTCCGGCATTCGATTCGTTCTTGCTCATAGGCAACATCGACGACAACTACGACGCTGCAACCGACGCGCTCACCATCAACTTCAAATACACGATGAACGACGACCTCTTCGCCACTCGCCAGGGCTCGCTCGTACTCGCCTACTCGCCCGACGAGGGCTCCACTTGGAAGGTGGCTGGCACCAACGCCTCACCGACACGCACCGGCAGTATGACGGTAACGGTGCCTGGCAACTCGCTGAAGTACCTCTTCCGCATCGGCATCGCCTCGGAGGTGAACAACGAGGCCACTTGCGCCATCGAGATGCGCACCGACGTCTACGACTATACGCCTAAGTCGATTCTCGTGCTCGACGACACCGAAACCTACACTCCGATGGATGTGGAGGACCGCGTGGTGAAGGTGACCCGCAATTTTGAGGCAAACGTCTACGACACTGTCTGCCTGCCGTTCGACCTTACTCAGGACGAAATCGACGACACATTCGGCGACGGCACGAAGATGTGGGAATTTACCAGCGGTAGCGGACACTACATCTTCTTCAACCTCGTCAACTCAATGGAGGCCGGCAAGCCTTACATCGTGAAGCCGGGCGCCGACAAGGAATTCTTGCTCATCGACCACGTCGACATCAACTCGGGCACCACTGCCATGCAGTGTGCGCAGTACGACGACGTGTCGCTCAAGAACTACTACTACAACGGCACGTTCAGTCCTATCACTCTTGCCAGCGACGGCACGGAACTCCGCATGAACAGCAACGCCGAACTCTTCGAGCCAGGCGACGACGACCTGCAGATGAACGGTTTCCGCGCTTACTTCAAGTTGCCTAAGGGTCTTTATACCGACTGGTGGAAGATTCTGTTCAAGGATGAGATTTCGGGCATCGACGACGTAATCGAGGACGGCGACCAGCAGCCGATAAGGGTCTACAACCTCCGCGGTCAGTATCTCGGCAACAGCCTGGAGAACCTGCCTGAGGGTGTCTACCTCGTGAACGACACGAAGATGGTAATCAAGAAATAATCACTTGACATAAAACCATACAGCGAAAGCCGCGACCCGACCGGGCCGCGGCTTTCTTCATTCTTAGTGGCCGCCCATCCAGAGGCACGCCATGCTCATCACCACGAGCAGCAGGTCGCGTCGACTACTCGCCGATGATGCGCAAGTGGGCTTTAGGGTAGCGGAGCGTCATGCACGACGCTTCGGTGAGCACCAGCGCGTCGGTGTTGCGCACTCCCGCCTGCTTGAGGTTGAGTTGCTCGGTGGTGAACGGGATGTGGCTGTACTTCTGCAGGTACTCTGGGTCGATAATCATGCCGTTGTACTCCATGCCGCATTCGTCAAACACCTCGGACAGGAGGATATAGAGTTTGCCGAACTTGGAGTGCATCTCGGAGAAGTCGATGCCCCATTTCACGATGTTCTCGCCGGCAAGCACCACCTTGGTCTGCTCCATCTGGTTGAGGAGTTCGATGAGGCCGCTGCCGCCAATGAGGATTTTGCGCTTGTTGCCGGCGTTGCCGGTAAATGCCTGGCGCATCATCGAAATCATCACTTTCTGCGTGAGCGACGACTTCTTGTAGCGGAACTCGCCGCCTGCCTGATCCCAGATGCCGCCGGTGAGCATGATGGTCTCGTGCTTGTTCACGTCCTCCACGCGGCTCTTCACTCCGAAGAGGAAGTTCTTCTCCATGCCGAGGCGCATGTCGTAGATGGCTGCCTCTTCCTGGTCGCTGAAGGTCCAGCCCACCTCTTTGTTGGCAATCTTCTGCAGGGTGCTCTGCTCTATCTGCATCTTGAAGATCTGGCAGTAGTTCTGCGACTTCTGCGGAAGGGCCTCAAACTGCGGCGTCTGCACATCGAGTTCGGACGCCGCGCGGCCCATGCGTATCAGCGTAGTGCCTTCGGGGATGGTGGGCACGCAGTTGGCAAATTCGCCGATGGTCTGGCCGTTGACTGCCACCACATTGAGTGTGCCGGCCGACTCGTCCTTTCGCTGCACATAGAGCACGAGGTCCTGGTTGCTCATGTCCTTGCCGTTGGGCTTGTAGCCGCTCACGCCTTTCACGAGGATGGTCTCGGATGCCTCAAACATGTCGAGGTCGTCGACGGTGAGCGTGCATTTCTGGAAGCGCGCCGCCCCAGTGGCGTCGGTGCAGCCGGTCCAGCCTTGGGTCACCTTAGCAGTGGTTGGTCGGGTGTCGACGCTGTAGTAGTCCACCACCATGCTGCTGGAGCGCTTGGCGCCTGCCCAGCGGGAGAGTTGGTCGATGGGCGTGGCCATCGGGCGAATTTTCACCAGACGGCGGTCAATCTCGTTGACCAGGAGGTCGGGCGACTCGGCATTGGTGATGGCGGTGGTCAGTGGCTCGCTCACCACATGTTTGCCGCCTGCCACTCCTGCCACCACGCTCATTGCCAGTGCGGTGGCTCCGTGGTTGCTGCTCAGCGCCACCGCTGCGGCGATGGCTGCCATTCCGATAAATGCTTTGGTTAGTTTCTTCATCTTGTTTTTCATGATTTTTTTGTTGTTAAGGTTAAAGGATTTGGTTGGTTGTCGGGGTTCGAGGTCAGTCCCACACGCTGCGGCGGATGGAGCGAAGCAGGGGAAGGTCGTAGGCTTCGGGGGCGCCGCCGTCGTCTTTCGGGCGGTTGCCGAACGATTTCTGGCGTTCCTGCGTCACTGCCTCGTTGCGGCCGCGCAGATAGCCGCTGTCGTCGGCCGCCTTCAAGTCGCTGTCGTAGCGGATGCCCTTGTAGAGGGCGGCAATCACCTCTTCGCTGTCGGTGCCACTGGCAAGCAGGCGAGTGATTTCCTCGAGGGCTTCCTCGTCGTCGGGATGGTTGGCGGCGAGATACTTAAGTACGCTGTCGCCGATGCCGCCGACTTCGGCATCCTTGGGTTTCTGGTTTTCGGTGTTTTCCATAATTATTGCTTTTTAGGGATTCAACGATGCAAAATTATCCCCCAAACCGCCACTGCGGTCGCGAAAAAGGGATTTCCTTATTTTTTTTATAACTTTGCACTCGTATAAAATTTATCAGTATGAGAAAATTCACTATCATCATGTTGGCTTTGGTGGCATGCGTATTTGCCGGCAATGCCAAGGAAGTAGAGGCTGAAGTGTGCGACACACTCCCAGTCCTCGCTGTCGATGCCGTTGAAGCACCTGACTCAATTGTTACGCAAATGGACGACTGGTCGATCGACCTCCCGTTCGGCTGCAACCGCTATGCAAAGGTGGGACGCAACTCGCGCTCACGCTTCTCCGCCCACTTCGGAGGCTTTGGCTTCGGCTTTGTCAACGCTATGGACAAGCCTGCCCAGATGAACGAGAAGATGTCAAACTCGTTTGAACTCTTCATCGACCACATCGTGGCCGTGGCTTGGCGCCCTACGTGCCAAGGCGCTTCGTTCCGCATCGGTATCGGTGTCGACTGGAAGAACTACCGCATGACGGGCACCACTCGCTTCATCAAGCAAGACTCTAAAATCGCGCTCGGCGACTATCCTGCCGATGTCGATCCTAAGTTCTCGCGCCTCAAGGTGTTTGCCGTAACAATGCCTGTTACCTTCACCCAGGAGTTCGGCAAGGGATTCTCCTTCTCTGCCGGTGCTGTGGTCAACTTCAACACTCACGCAAGCATGAAGACAAGATTTACGCGTGAGGACGGCGACGTGACCCTCTCCAACAACAACATCCACCAGCGCAAAGTCACTGTCGATGTGATGGGACAACTCGGCTTCAAGGCCATCGGCGTCTACGTGAAGTACTGCCCGATGAACGTGCTCAACACCGAATTCGGCCCGTCGTTCAAGAGCCTCTCCGCAGGTATCACCATCGGCTACTAACACCCGCCCACACAAAAAAATAGGCTATGCCCATTTCGGCATAGCCTATTTTTTTTGTCCAGTCAAGTCAACTCAGACATCCACCTACAATGGCACACCTGGCATCTACCAGTGACAGTGCTCCGGACATCGACCTGCGACAGTGCACCGGACATATTTCTGTGACAGTGCACGCCTTGTAAAGGCGTAATGTCTCTAACCCCACGGCTTTAGCCTGGGGCTGAGCATACCACAAAAATCTCTGCGTGCTGTAAGTACGCCACCGCATCAACCAAGACTTCTGAGATTTTTTTTCATTTAATCGGCAATCGTTGCGACTTTTACAATATTATTGTAAATTTGCTTTACTTTAGTAACCATTTTTTTCACTTTTTCTGGCTACGATATGAAAATACTCCGCAATCTCCTTCTCGCTGTTGCCGTTCTCGGCTCTATGATTCCAGCGAGGGCTACGGAAGCCTCTACTTCTTCCGCCAGCGACTCCAAGTTGGCTCCGAAGGCTACAATCTACGTCAACCCTTTCCTCAAGGGCACCGACTCCGAATGGACCAACTTCGTCCAGTTCAACGTTTCCGACATCAGCGCCGATGTGGTCGACCACATCGCTCTCGAATACCACGACAAGGACGCCACGGAGTGGACTCACCTTGCTGACTTCACCGACCTCTCGGGCACCTACTCGAAGTCGGCCGACAGCGCGCCCTACAACTACCGTCTGGTGATCCATCTCAAGGAGGAATACAAATCGCAAGCCACCGATGGATGCTTCATCCGCGAAACGGGTGCCATCGACGACAACGGCAAGCCAGGCCAAGCGGAATACCTCGTCTACGGTGGGGCTGACAAGGTTATCATGAACACGGGTCAAGGCAGCGGCACGAACATCAACATGGTGCTGCTTGGCTCTACGAGCAACGGCTACCAGATTTGGAGTTGCAACAACACCACGGGCAACAAGGCTTACACCAAATGGCTTATCACCTATGCTGGCGTAGAGTACGACATGAGTTACGAGTTTTCCAACCTCGGCTTCAACGACGAAACAACGCTCCGCACGGGCTACCTCAGTTGGTTCACCCGCTACATCACCACGGATTCGTCTAAATATTTCTTCTTCAGG
The DNA here is from genome assembly GCA_963590085.1 of Senegalimassilia sp. Taxonomy (GTDB): domain Bacteria; phylum Bacteroidota; class Bacteroidia; order Bacteroidales; family Muribaculaceae; genus Limisoma. The sequence goes on from CAVAOU010000003.1 coordinate 7,191, forward strand.
AAATTCAATCTGTTGAATGCCGGCGGAACGGTGTTCTGCTGGGACATGAGCACCACCCCGAGTTTCATCAGCAAATATTACGTCAGGACAAGTATCACTCTCAACGTCAAACCTGCCGTCTACAACGCCAGCGACAAGACCTACCAGCAACAGGTGGCGTGGAACGTGAATGCCATCAACCTCGACATGTTCAAGAACGTCGATGTGCAGCAGAGCACCGACGGCGGAAAGACGTGGACTTCGGTCTACACCGGCGACTATTCGCTGGGCGCGCTCACCGTCGACCTCCCTTACTCGAAGAAGGAGGCGCGCTACCGCATCAATGTCTACCCTAAGGACCAATACAAGGTGGTTGTGGAGCACGGCTACTGGTCATCGACCTCCGCCAACCAGCAGTTGGAGCCTACCGACTTGTCGTGCAGCATCTCAGCGGCGGCCATCGACACAGAAACTTTCGCCCGCGACGAGGCTACGGGCGAAAAGACCTACCAAACCACGCTTTCGTGGAACTGCTCTGACAACATGAAGGACGTGTTCGGCAGCGGCAACCTGCAATACAGCGTCGACCGCGGCAAGTCGTGGACCGACATCACGGACGTCGACTCGCCGGAGGGCTCGGAGGACGTGAAGGTGCCGGTGGGCTACACCAAATACCTGTTCCGCCTCAACGTCAAGCCGGAAGCGGCGGTTGCCAATCTGAAGAAGTTCAACCTGTCGGCTGTGTCCGACACCATCCCAGTGACCTACGACGAGAGCAGTCTGGCCATCACCCAATTCGGCAACGCCGTCAAGGGTGCGGTCAGCAACTACAAAGACATCTCGACGGTCGAGATGACCTACAAGATTTCAAAATCGCTGTGGCAACTGTGCGACAAGGCTTACTTCTCCTACTCTTTCGACCACTACAAGACTGCGGGGCATCCCCTACAGGCCTTCTATCCTGATGAGTCGGGCACTGTCAAGGTGGCTGTGCCTAACGACATCCTGCTGGAGGCGATGTCGGGAGTCAAGGGAATATGCACCATCGGCCTCGATGTGGTCTACTACATCGACGGTGTGAGAAATCGCAAGCAGTGCCTCACTAACACAATTATCTTTCCTTCAGAGAATTAAATCAGAAGTAGAACATTGAAACCCTAAAAGTTATGACACGGACAATTTTCAACCATATACTTCTCGTGGCTGCCCTTACTCTGGGCGTTGCCACCTCCAATGCCGCGGCTTTCGAGGCTTCTTCGCTGACAATGGCCACGGGGCAGGACACCGAGCAGAAAACCACCGACATGACACTGCTCGGCAAGACTACGAAGGGCTATCAGGTGTGGTTCTGCAACAGCACTGCCACCGACGGCTCCGCCTCTCAATGGAAAGTGGATGGCAGCACCGTCCTTTCGTGCTCCACCGACAAGTTTGAAGCCAACAAAAAATACCATCTGTCGGCCTCCTACAATGCCGACAAGAAGCGCGCCACCCCGACGGAGTCGGCCTACGGATATTTCGTGAAGATGCTCACCGCCAACACTGCCGACCTGCTCATCTGGGACAACGGCGACGCTCCAACTGCCGCCGAGGAGTTCCAACTGCAGGGCAACGTGTCGATTGCGGTCAAGGACCAGGGCTACAATTTCTCCAATTCGCAGTACTACCAGACCATCACATGGGCATGCGGCCTTGACGCGCAAATCTTCAAGGAGGCTGTGGTCGAAGCGAGTTACGACTTTGGCGACTCTTGGGAATCCATCGCCACGTCGACTTCGCTCAACGGCGAATATGTCTGCAACCTGGCGTGGCCGCAGGCTTCGGCGCGCTTCCGCGTTACGGTCTACCCGAAGGACAATTTCAAGTTTCTCGCCAAGAACGGCTATTGGCGCTCGGAGGAGACCATCGACTACGACTACAGCAAAATCTACGATTTCCGCACGGGCACATTCAAAATCTACGGCGCGCAGTCGGTGGTTATGAATGTGGGCATGAGCGGCTCCAGCAAGGACATCGGCATGGCGCTGATCGGCCTCACTCGGGACAAAGGCTATCAGGTGTGGGCGTGCCACAACACAACTGGCAAAACGGCATATGCCTTGTGGAAAATCGACTCCTACGGCAACGTTCTCTACCAGACCGACAACTACGACCTCAACACCAATTATCACTTATTTTATTACTCGGACACCAGCACCAAAACGCGCTACGTTAGCGACAACTCATACTACACGCATTTCATCGTCATCGACCGCATGTTCTTCGGCCAGTCGGCCGACACCAACTGGGCATACTATTTCTGCTGGGACCGTTCGAGCGACCTTTCGTTTGCTTCCTACTACTATCTTAGGGGGTCGGTCGACATTTCTGTCGACGACCCTGTCTACAGCGCCGAGCACAACTGCAACGTGCAGACCGTGAAGTGGACCTGCTACGATGTCAACGCCAACGCTACGGGCAAGGTGGTGATCGAGGCAAGTTACGACGGCGGCGCCACATGGGCTACTGCCGCCGAGCCGGCATCGGCTTCGTGGTCGGGCAGCGAGGTTGTGCCTATCCCGTTGAAAGCGAGCAAGGTGCGCTACCGCGTGCTGGTCTACGCGAAGGACGACTACCGCATCCTCGTGGAAAACGGCTACTGGAAGTCGGACGAGTCTGCCGACTTCGAGCAGCAGACCATTACGGTTCCGTGCTCGTTCACCATCGGCGACCTGAAGACGGACTTCACCGACAGCGAATATTTCTACAACCGCACTTATTCGCCGGAGGTGTCGTGGGAAATCCTCAACACCGACACGTCGGAAATCTACGGGGCGACACTGGAATACAGCAAATACGACAGCCAAACCGAATGGACGAAGTTGGCTGAGTTCACCGAGATGTCGGGCACGCAGAAGGTGCAGGTGCCTGTGGGCGTCGACAAGATGGCTTTCCGAATGACGGTCAAGAGTCTCTACGCGGTGAGCATCATTTCGAAAGACCCGACCGACGTTGTCACGGCTACGGCCGACTACTCGCCGGAGTTCAGCGCGTTCGCGCTCAAAGGCGACCTCAGCGACGGCTACGACGAGTCGACCTACACGCTCCATCCTACGTTCTCCTATGCGATGAACGACGACCTCTACCAGACACGCCACGGCTCGCTCAACATCTACTACACCACCGACGACGGCGCCACATGGATGGTGGCAGGCACGGTGGCTTCGCCTGCCCAGAGCGGCGAGGTTCAGGTGGCTGTGCCGGGCAATGCGTTCAAATATCAGTTCCGCATCGGCCTCGTGTCGGTGATTGACTACGACCCTATCTGCGGCGTCGAGAGCACGGGCGAAATTTACGACTACACGCCTACCTACATCATTGTGCTCCACGACGATGTGGACTACACGCCAATGGACGTGACCGACCGCACGGTGCTCGTCACCCGCTCGTTTGAGGCTGACAAGTACGAGTCTATCTGCCTGCCGTTTAACCTCTCCGACAACCAGATTGAGGAGGGCTTCGGCGAAGGCACGAAGATGTGGGAATTTACCAGCGCCAGCGGGCAGGACCTCATGTTTAACCTTGTCAACTCGATGGAGGCGGGCAAGCCTTACATCGTGAAGCCTGGCGAAAAAAAGGACTTTCTGCTATTTGAGCACGTCGACATCAATTCCGCCGCCACGCCAATGCAGCGCTCGGCGCTCGACAACGTGTCGAAGAAGTACTGCTACTACAACGGCTCGTTCAGCCCCTACACGCTGAGCACCGGCGGCACGGAGTTCCTCTTTGACGGCGACGGAAAGGTCTACACCACTGGCTCGTCGGTCGACGGCTCAAGCGAACTCAAGATCAACGGCTTCCGCGCATACTTCAAATTGCCGGTGCGTTCGGGCTCGACGGCTTGGTACGAACTGAAGTTCAGCGACGACCTCTCGGGCATCGACGACATCACCGTCGACACGAAGCAACCCCTTCGGGTCTACAACCTCCGCGGCCAGTACATCGGCAACTCGCTCGAAGGCCTGCCCCAAGGCGTCTACCTCGTCAACGACAAAAAATGGGTTGTGAGATAGTACATTGTTCTCGCACACATTCTACTAATTTTATCTTATGTGGCAATAATTTTTTAGAACATTTTCGCTACGCGGTCTACGGCGGCGACAAAGCGGTCCACCTCGTCTTCGGTGTTGTAGACACCGAAGGAGGCGCGGACTGTGCCTTCCACACCGAGCGCCGTCATCAGCGGCTGGGCGCAGTGGTGACCGGTGCGCACCGCCACTCCGAGTTTGTCGAGGAGCATCCCCATGTCGTAGTGGTGGATGTTGCCCACAAGGAACGAAATCACGCTGCTCTTGTTGTCGGCAGTGCCGAAGATGCGCATCCCGGGGATTTTCATCAGTCCCTCAGTGGCGCGCTCGGTGAGGTGGCGCTCCCATGCCTCGATGTTCTCGATGCCGAGGCGGTCAATGTAGTCGAGGGCTTCGGAGAAGGCGGCAATGCCCACGAAATCGGGTGTGCCAGCCTCAAACTTGAACGGAAGGTCGGCAAAGGTGGTCTTCTCAAACGACACGTGGCCGATCATCTCGCCGCCGCCCTGATAGGGAGTCATCGACTCCAGCAGTTTCTTCTTGCCGTAGAGCACACCCACGCCCGTCGGCCCGTACATCTTATGGGCGGAGAAGGCGAAGAAGTCGGCGTCGAGGTCCTGCACGTCAATCTTCATGTGGGGTGTCGACTGCGCGCCGTCGACGAGCACAGGCACGCCGTGCTTGTGGGCTTCGGCAATCATCTCCTTCACGGGATTGACCGTGCCGAGCACGTTCGACACATGGCAGAGTGCCACCAGACGGGTGTTTTCGGTAAACATGTCGCGGTAGATGTCCTGACGCAGTTCGCCTTTCTCGTTGATGGGCACCACACGCAGACGCACACGCTTGCGGTTCTGCAGCAGTTGCCAGGGCACGATGTTGGAGTGGTGCTCCATCACCGTGACGATGATCTCGTCGCCATTGCACAGGCGGTCGCCAAACGACGACGCCACGAGGTTGATGGCCTCGGTGGTGCCGCGCGTGAAGATTATCTCTTCAATCGACTGCGCGTTGATGAATTGGCGCACACGTTCGCGAGTGCGCTCCTGCCGCTCAGTTGCCTCCTGCGACAGTTCGTGCACGCCGCGGTGCACGTTGGCCTTCATCGTGTAGTACATGTCGTCGATGCGCTCCACCACACACCGCGGTGTCTGCGAGGTGGCAGAGGTGTCGAGGTAGATCAGCGGCTTGCCGCACACCTCGCGCTCGAGTATCGGATATTCCGTGCGTATTTTATTGATGTCAAGCATTTTTCTTTACTTTTTACTGTTGCAACTGCCGGCACATTCGTGGCACGACGATGAGTTGCCGAGGATGTGGTTGCCCACAAGGTGGCGCAGACGCTCCTTGAGCGACTCGAGGCGCACGCCGTCGATCACGTCGTTCATGAATGCCTGCATGAGCATCAACCGGGCTTCGTGCTCAGGGATGCCGCGCGAACGCATGTAGAACAGGGCGTTCTGGTCAATCTGACCTATCGACGAGCCGTGGTTGCAGCGCACGTCGTCGCAGTCGATGAGCAACTGCGGCTTGGAGTACATACGCGCGTCGGCTGATGCCAGCACGTTGCGGTTGCTCTGATAGGCTTCGGTCTTGTCGGCTCCGGGTTCTACCTTCACCAGTCCGGAGAACGAGCCTACGGCTTTGTCGTCGAGCACATACTTGAACAACTCGTCGGTGTGGCCGCCTTTCGCCGAGTGGCGCACCATGGTGTGGTTGTCGATGTGACTCTCGCCGGCTGCCATCGCCATGCCAAGGAGATGCAGTTCGGTGTTGTCGCCCGCAAGGTCTACAAAGAAGTCGTTGCGGGTGTAGCCGTTCTTCAGCGTGATGCCGTCGAGCATAAGGTTAGAGCCTTCCTGCTGGCGCACGTAGAACGACGCCACGCGGTGGGTATGCGACGAGGAGTCCTCAATGTCGTAGAGGTCGACCACGGCATTGCGTCCGGCAAACACCTCAACCACCTGCGAGTTGAGATAGTCTACGGCGCACGCCTGGGTGTGGTCGCAGAGCAGGATGCGCACCTGCGCGTCGTCCTCTGCCACGATGAGCAGACGGCGGCATGCGAGCATCGGCGCGCCGCTGTTGAGGATGTTGACCACCTGCAAGGGCTTGTCGACGACTACGCCGCGGGGCACGTAGACAAACAGTCCGTCCTGCGCCAACAGGGTGTTGAGCGCCGTTGGGCAATGGTCGAGCGATGCGGCCTTGCCGTAGTAGCGGTCCACGATGTCGGCGTTCTCCAAGGCGGCGTCGCGGAGCGACTTCACCACCACGCCCTCGGGGAGCGCGTTGGCGGCGTTCTTGCCGGCCTTGAACGAGTCGTTGAACAGGAAATACAGGCATGTGCTCAGGTTGGGCACATCGCAGTGGAACGCATCGGCGGGGTTCGCGCCCATCTCGATGCGGTTGATGTTTACGCCATAGTCAGGGGCAAAGACCGCCTCGAGGTCGGTGACCTCATAGTCCTCGTCGCCTTTCACGGGCATGCGCCGTCCCTCCAGCGCCGCGAGGGCGCCGCTGCGGGCACGGTTGAGCGCACCGGCGCTGTGGCTGTCGATGGCTTCGCGCTTGGCGTTGAAAAGTTCGATATATTGGTTTATTGCCGACATGGTGCGTTATTCTTTAGTTGCGTTGTCAACCTCTTCCTTAATCCAGTCGTAGCCGCGCTCCTCAAGTTCGAGCGCCAATTCCGGACCGGCTGTCTTCACGATGCGTCCCTTGTAGAGCACGTGCACGATGTCCGGCTTGATGTAGTCGAGCAAACGCTGGTAGTGGGTAATCACGATGGTTGCGTTGTTGTCGGTCTTGAGTTTGTTCACACCCTCAGCCACGATGCGCAGGGCGTCGATGTCGAGGCCGCTGTCGGTCTCGTCGAGGATGCTGAGGCGTGGCTCAAGCACTGCCATCTGAAAAATCTCGTTGCGTTTCTTCTCGCCGCCCGAAAAGCCTTCGTTGACCGAGCGCGACGCCAGTTTGTTGTCGAGTTGCACGATGGCGCGCTTCTCGCGCATGAGTTTGAGGAACTCGGTAGCCGAGAGGGGCTCGAGGTTATAGTATTTGCGCTTGGCGTTGAGCGCCGCACGCATGAAGTTGACCATCGACACGCCTGGGATTTCCACAGGATACTGGAAACTGAGGAACAGACCCTCGTGCGAGCGGTTTTCGGCCGACAGTTCAAGCAGGTTCTTGCCGTTGAACGTAACCTCGCCTTCGGTCACCGTGTAGGCTGGGTGGCCTGTCAGCACAGCCGACAGCGTACTCTTGCCCGAGCCGTTGGGACCCATGATGGCGTGGACTTCGCCGGGGTTAACCGTGAGATTGATGCCTTTCAATATTTCTTTGCCGTCGATTTCGGCATGTAAATTCTTTATTTCGAGCATTGATGATTGATTTTTCATTGTGATGAAGTTTTTATGTGGTTAACCAACCGAATTTTCGAGTGACACTTGGAGCAACTTCTGCGCCTCAACGGCAAATTCCATCGGAAGTTTGTTCATCACCTCCTTGGCGTAGCCGTTCACGATGAGACCCACGGCGTCTTCCGTCGGGATGCCGCGCTGGTTGCAGTAGAAGAGTTGGTCTTCGTTGATTTTCGATGTCGTGGCCTCATGCTCCACAACCGACGAGTCGTTCTGCACGTCGATGTAGGGGAACGTGTGGGCGCCGCAGGTGTTGCTCAGCAACAGACTGTCGCACTGCGTGTAGTTGCGGCATCCGGTGGCGTTCTTGGCTATCTTCACCGCGCCTCGGTAACTGTTTTGGCTGAAGCCAGCCGAGATGCCTTTCGACACTATCGTGCTGCGGGAGTTCTTGCCTATGTGAATCATCTTCGTGCCGGTGTCGGCCTGCTGGCGGTTGTTGGTCACTGCCACCGAATAGAACTCGCCCACGGAGTTGTCGCCCTTAAGCACGCAACTTGGGTATTTCCACGTGATTGCCGAACCCGTTTCCACCTGCGTCCACGACAGTTTGGAGAAGTCGCCGCGGCAGAGTCCGCGCTTGGTCACGAAGTTGTAGATGCCGCCGCGTCCGTCCTTGTCACCGGGATACCAGTTCTGCACGGTCGAATATTTCACTTCGGCACGGTCCTCGACCACGATTTCCACGATTGCCGCATGCAGTTGGTTCTCGTCGCGCATCGGCGCCGTGCAGCCTTCGAGATACGACACGTAGGCGTCGTCGTCGGCCACAATAAGCGTGCGCTCAAACTGGCCAGTGCCAGCCGCGTTGATGCGGAAATAGGTCGACAGTTCCATCGGGCAACGCACCCCTTTGGGGATGTAGACAAACGAGCCGTCGGAAAACACTGCCGAGTTGAGCGCGGCAAAGAAGTTGTCGCGGTAACTAACCACCGAGCCGAGGTATTTTTTCACCAAGTCGGGATAGTCCTTCACCGCTTCGGAGATGGAGCAGAAAATCACGCCCAGTTCGGCGAGTTTGTCGCGGTAGGTGGTCTTCACCGACACGCTGTCCATCACGGCGTCAACGGCGATGCCCGACAGGCGCATCTGCTCCTCCAGCGAGATGCCGAGTTTGTCGAAGGTGCGGCGCAGTTCGGGGTCAACCTCCTCCATCGACTCCGCCTTGGGCTTGGCCTTCGGCGCAGCGTAGTAACTGATGGCTTGGAAATCAATCTCGGGGATGTCGAGATGTGCCCAGCGGGGCATGGTCAGCGTCTGCCAGTGGCGGAACGCCTTGAGGCGGAAGTCGAGCAGCCATTCAGGCTCGCCTTTCACCTGCGAGATGTAGCGCACCACGTCTTCGTTGAGGCCCACGGGAATCACGTGCGTGTCGATGTCGGTGACAAAGCCGTATTTGTATTCGCCGGCAGTCACGTCCTTCAGCAGTTCCTCGTCGAGCCGCTCCTTTGTGGTGCTCTTGTCTTCTATGTTGTTGTTCATTATATCGTTGATGAGATATTTAAGTCTAATTTAAGCGCTTTTTTCAATAGTCGCCAATAGCGGATGCAAAGTTACGAAAATTAATGCATAGTTGCTAAAAATCTGCCGTATGCAATAATATGTAATGATTCAACGTTTTATTTGATATACATCCGACAGCAATGAAAAGTTTGATATTTGCCATATTCACGTTTGTGCTTGTTGCCGCTCTGCCTTCGTGCATCGAAGACGGCTTCACCACAAGCAGTTCCGACACCCTGGCGTTTTCGACCGACACCCTGAGTTTCGACACAGTGTTTACGGGCGAATCGACCGCCACGCGGCGTTTCCTCATCTACAACCGCCACAAGAAGCAACTCCGTGTGAGCAGCATCTCGGTCGACGGCGCGCCTGAGGGCGTGAATTTCTACATCAACGTGGACGGCCGCAGCGGCGAGAGTTTCAGCGACGTGGAGGTGCGCGGACGCGACAGCATGTATGTGTTTGTCGAGGCGCGCGTGAAGGAGACGGGCGCCAACCTGCCGTTTGATGTCTACGGCAACCTGAATTTCGTCACCAACGGCGTGTTGCAGACAGTGGTGCTCCATGCTGCTGGACAGAACACGGTGAAGGTGAGCGACTGGGAGATTACCGAAAACACCACGCTCTCGCCCGATTGCCCGTACCGGGTGATGGACAGCCTCGTGGTGGCGGAGAATGCCACCCTGCGCATCCCGGCGGGAACAACGCTCTATTTCCACGACAAGGCGAAGATGCGCGTCAAGGGCACTCTCATCGTGGAGGGCGAACAGGGCAACCCTGTGCGCCTGCGTGCCGACCGCCTCGACAAGGTGGCGGGCAGCATCCCATTCCAACTGATGTCGGGACAGTGGGACGGCCTGCACATCGACAAGGACAGTTACGGCAACGAGATGGCCTACATGGAGATGCAGGGCTCGACCAACGGCGTGGTCATTGACTCGTGCGGCGTGGTCGACCAGCGGAAACTGCATCTGTTCAACACGATGCTCCACAACGCTACCAACAGCGTACTCACCGCCACCCACGCGTGGGTTGACGCTGAGGGCTGCGAATTTTCAGATGCTGGCGACGCGGTGGTCAACCTCACGGGCGGCAAGTTTACGTTTGCCAACTGCACGTTTGCCAACTACTATCTGTTTTCTGCCATCGCCAACCCTATCCTCACGCTCAACTACGTACTCCCCGACGACAAGAAATACGCCAATCCGCTGATGGAGGCCAACTTCAACAACTGCATCGTCTACGGCAACACCTCCGACATCTCGGTGGGCGACCTCAAGGGCAGCAGCGTCTTCCTGCGCAACTGCCTGCTCCGATCGGAGGGTTCGGACGACGACAATTTCATCAACTGCGTGTGGGGCGGCGACCCTAAGTTCTACACCGTGCGCAACGACTACATCTTCGACTACCGCCTGCGCAACGAGAGCGACGCCATCGGCAAGGGCGACATGACGCTGTGCCCGTCGTCGGCACGCATAGACCGCTACGGCAACGACCGCTTCTCGGGCAGTGCGCTCGACCTTGGCGCATACGTGTGGATTGAAAGCAAGGAGGAGGAAAAATGATGCGCACCACCATTACGCTCGACCGCATGAAGTTCCACGCGCGCCACGGGGTGCTGGAGCAGGAACGCCGCGTGGGCAACACCTTCGAGGTGAGCCTGCGTCTCGACTATCCGTTTGCCGACGCTATGGCATCCGACAACCTTGCCGCAACGCTCAACTATGCCGAGGTCTATGAGGTGGTGAAGCGCGAGATGGCAGAGCCGTCGCAGTTGCTCGAGCATGTAGCCGGACGCATCCGCACGGCGCTGCTGCGCGAGTTCCCGCTGATTTCCGGCGGCTTCATCCGCATCGAGAAATGCCGCCCGCCAATCCCGGGCATCACCGGCTCGGCAGGCGTAGAAGTGAGTTGGTAGACCGCGCCGCGGCTCCGCAATTTCGGTATTTTACAAGCGAATATGCAAAATTGTGCAATAAAATTTTCTACAAAAGAGATAAACTATTAATTTTGCAGTTCGTGAGATAAACCGAAAATTAGAAAAATAAAATAAAAATGGCAACAACAGACAAAAAACAAGCCACTCGCACCACAATTGACGAGCTCAACGAGAAACTCTCGTCGGCAGAGCAGAGTGTGGAGCAAAACAAGAAAAAAATAGTCTACGTAGTAATCGCTCTCGTAGTCATTGTAGCACTCGGATTTTTCGGCTACAAATGGTATCAGAGCAAGGTGAGCGACACCAAGGAAGTTATCGGCCAAGCCGACAGCGCAAAGATGGAAGGCAACGACTCTTTGGCTGTGAAACTCTACAAGCAAGCCGCTGAAGGCTCTGGCAAGTATGCCAACCGCGCAAACCTCGAGGCTGCCCTCATCCTCTACAACCAGGGCAAGAACGAAGAGGCTTTGAAGCACCTCTCAGCCTACGACTCTGAAGAGTCGATGATCGGCTCGCTCGCTCAAACACTCAAGGGCGACTGCAACGTGAACCTCAAGAAATACGACGACGCCATCTCTTGCTACGACAAGGCAGTGAGCGTGGCCGACGGCAACCAGCAACTCGTGCCTTACGCAATGTACAAGAAGTCAGTTGTACTCGCTGCGCAAAACAAGCACGCTGAGGCTGCCAAGGTGCTTGAGGAAATCGACAACAAGTACCCGATGTTCGACCAGGGCCGTCAGGGCGGACTGAACATCAAGAAACTTCTCGAACAAGAGAAATTCCGCGCAGGAAAATAATCGTAACCCCACGATAACCAATGCGGAGCCGCATCGCGACTCCGCATTTTTTTGTAATTTTCCGCTTCCATTTCACCAATTTGTCACCTACACACGCTATCTTTGTGCTAGCAAATAGAAGTAAAACGTTGCAAATTGATTTTATTACTAACCAATCCCATAAAAAAGATGAAGAAACTTTATCTCGCTTTGGCAATGTTGGGAGCATTGCCATTGGCGGCATCAGCCCAAACCCTCCTCAACGAAGGATTTGAGACTTCGAGCACCGACCAGTACAGCCCTAACTTCCCTGACGGGTGGACTACGGTGGATTCCTACACCGGCAACGCCGACAAGTACCGTTGGTGTGTCTACTACTACGAGAAAGGCACGATGACGGGCACTCACTGCGCGTCGGTCGACGCTCCAATGTTCTCTGGCGACGAGGATGGCGGCTACGGCCCTCGCGAGGAAATCCTCCTCACTCCGTCGCTCAACCTCGACAACACCTACCAACTCACTTTCGACTGGATGGCTCCTTCGAAGGCTGCCATCGACGATGCTCAATACGACTTCCAAGTGCGCATCGTCGAGAACGACAATGTTGAAGGCGCAGAGACAATCTGGTCGTTCACCAATGCCGAGCAACTGAAGGCAAACGGCAACATCCCTTACCCTTGGACTGGATGGACCACCTACAAGACAATGATCGACCTCAGCCAATGGCAGGGCAAGACCATCAAGGTGGCGTTCGTCTACAAGATGCTCAAGGAAACTGCCAACGTGCTCGACATCGACAACGTTGTCGTTAAGCAGTTCACACCGGCAACCGGACCGAAACCTACGCTCTCGAAGAAGCAATACAACTTCGGCGAGGTATATATGGGCTCGAAGGTCTATTCCGACGTGCTCACCCTCAAGAACGAAGGCAAGAACGGCTTGAAGATCACAAGCATCGACTATCCTACGGGCTTCTCGTCGACAATCGACCCTGCCACTGTCAACCTCGACGCCAACGAATCGCTTGAGTTCCAGGTGGCTTACAACGCAGCGCTCACCACTCCGGCAAGCGGCTACATCACCATCCACACCAACGGCGGCGACGTGCAACTCAAAGTGCTTGCCACCAAGGTTTCGTTGCCCGACGGCTACGGCTTTGAAGGCTTCGAAAACGGCTGTCCTCCAGCCGGATGGACTGGCGACAAGTGGAAAGCCACAACCTACGCCATCGAGGGCGACAAGTCGGCTTACGCCAGCGTGACGCTCGACGGCGCAAGCATCCTCACATCGCCTCGCCTCGACCTCTCTACAGGCTCTCACTCAATCTCTTTCGCTGCCTACAACGAGTTTGACTCCGACGAGGAGAACGCTGCTCCGGGCAACGACGTCACCTTCGAGTTCTCTACCGACGGCGGCGCTACATGGACTCAGAAATGGGAGTCGGAAACCTACAACACCATCGAGAAGGTAACAGTTGACCTCGGCTCGCCGGCATCCGACAACTGCTACGTGCGTTGGATCTACGGCTCAGTCGACATCAGCGACTCCGACAACATCCCTGAGACATCGGTAATGTTCCTCGACGCTGTGGTTCTGCCACCGCTCTACGGCGCCGACGGCACGCCTCAACCTGCCACTCTCGTGTCGCCCGACGACGAGGCTACCGACGTCTACAACAAGAACATCACCCTCACCTGGAAACCGGCTCTCTTCGCCGACGGCTACAAACTCTATGTAGGCTCCGACGACAGCGCCACCAACGTGGTCAACGGTGAGGACCTCGGCAACGTTACTTCCTACACCCTCGCTTCGGTAGGCTACGCAACGACCTACACCTGGAAGGTTGTGCCTTACAACACCCAGGGCGACGGTGAGGCTTCTGCCCGCACATTCACCACTATCGCCGACCAGACTGTGTCGACCTATCCGTGGACTGAAAGTTTTGAAAGCGGCAACAACCCAACCACAGGCTGGAACGTTGAATATTCAAGTTACACGAAGTGGACCACCGCCAATAGCATCAATGCCTTCGACGGCAAATACAGCGCTTCGGTTAGTTGCAACGCCGCAGAGAAAGAGTCGTCGCTCGTAACGCCCGACTTCCAGATTCCTGCTGGCTCAAACCTCGAAATGACATTCTATTGGGGCAACGCAATGCCTGTAGCCCTCACTAAGGACGAAAGCGGCCTGCGCACCAACACTTCGACAGCCGACGACGGCATCGACGCTTGCTACTTCGAAATCCTCGCCGACGGCGCTTGGAAGCGACTCGCCATCCTCTCCGACAACAGCGAAACGCGCTACTGGTTCCTCGAGAGCGTCAACCTCTCTGCCTATGCAGGCAAGACCGTCACTTTCCGCTGGCGCTACGTGGGCCACGACTACGTGAAGGCTAAAGGTGTGGCTCTCGACCTGATCACAATCAAGACTTCCGCCGACGTGAAGGCTTCGTTCAACGCAACGGAATGGAACGCCGGTACTGTGAACTACGGCAAGTCGGTCAACTCTACGCAGAAGTTCTCCGTGCTCAACGAAGGCGCTTCGGCATTGACCATCAAGGCTGTGAAGTTCGGCAAGGTGAACTTCACCACCGACCTCGCTGCCGGCACTACCATCGACTCGAAGAAGGGCGTGCCGTTCTCAATCACATTCAACGCCTACAACACTTCCGCTCAGGTGAGCGACGAGATGACCGTTGAGTTTGAAGGCGGCTACGCAATCACTCTCCCTGTTAGCGGACGCGCTCTCGACGCCGACTCTCACTACTACAACTTCGACGACGAGACTCCAGGCACATTCGCTCCTGCAGGCTTCACCACCATCGACGTTGACGGCCTCGCTACGAAGGCGATGACCGGCATGAGTTATCCGCAGCGCGGCTCGGCATTTGCCTACACCGTGCAGAACGACGCCGACTGGAACAACGTGCTTGAGCCAGTGAGCGGCAGCCAGACTCTCGTGGCAATCGCTCCTTCTGAGGAAGGCAAGGCTGCCGACGACTGGATCATCAGCCAGAAACTCTCGGCAACAGCCAACTCTGTGTTCCACTTCTATGCACGCAACTGGGAATCAATCTACGCCATCTATCCTAACAGCAAGAGCAGCGTTGAAGTGCTCGTGTCGACTACCGACAACACCAACACTTCAAGTTTCTCAACCGTGATGGCCACAACCGAGATGCCTTACTACGACAAGCAGTGGCAGCACTACACCGTCGACCTCAGCGCCTACGCCGGCCAGGACATCTATGTAGCCGTGCGCCACACCACCACCGACGGCCTCGCTGCATTCTTCGACGACTTCTACTTTGAGCACTTCTCCAACTTCGGTGGAGTGAACACAGTGAAGACCGACGCCAAGGTGAGCGTTTATCCTAACCCTGTCGTTTCTACGCTCTACATCTCTGGAGCCGACAATGCCAAGGTGAGCATCTACAACGCCGCCGGCAGCCTCGTCAAGGTGGCTGAAAACGCTTCGCAGATCGACGTCGACGGCCTGGCAGCAGGTGTCTACGTGGTTCGCGTGGCAACAGCCGACAGCGTTACTGCAACACGCATCGTGAAGAAGTAGGCCCACCAGCCGAAACCCATAATCTCTGAGGAGCCGTCCCCACCGCGGGGCGGCTCCTTTTGCGTTTGCCCGCGTCCACATTTCTTAACAAAAATTTGCCATTGAGCCGCCAACGTATTATTTTTGAAGAAAAATATTTTTACCGCATATGAAAATCAACAGTTTCCTGAAAACAGCGCTGTTTGCCATAGTGGCGGCATGCGCTTTGTGGAGTTGCGACAGCAGTGACGAAAAGGTGCGCTATGTGCCTGTGGTGCTCGACGGCGAAGAGAAGTGGAGCATCCTCGACACGAAGACCGGCGATATCCTGTGCAAGAACGATTTCGACGAGATGCCTTCGATGGTGTGCGACGGACTGTTTGTAGTGAAAAACTCCAAAGGCTATTACGAATGCTACGACATCGACAACCCTAAAGACCCTATCAGCAAGGGCAAGTTCACCCAACTCGGCCTCTTCGGCCCCGAGGGCGTCACTTTTGCAGTGAAGGAGGGCAAGGGCATCGCCATCATCGACAAGGATTTTGAGGAGGTGAAGAAACTCCCGAAAAACGTGTCGTCGACGCGCTGCTTCAACGAGGGTCTCGCTGCGTTCTGCAAGGACGGCAAGTGGGGATTTCTCGACAAGAAGGGCGACGAGGTGATTGCCGCAAAATATGAAGGAGTGACCAACTTCAGCGATGGCCGCGCATTCGGCTTGAAAGGCGAGAAAATCGTGCTCATCGACAAGAAAGGCGACGTGCTCAAATCGTTCAGCACAAGCCGCTACAACTTGCTTTCGCTCTACCACAACGGATACTGCGCCATGAAGAAGGGCGACAAGGTGGTGTTTGTCGACAAGGAAGGCGAAGAGAAGTTCACCAACAACAAGATGGAGCCGAGCGGATGCTACTTCATCGACGAGGGCAAGACGGTGTTCTGCCACGATAACTCCTACGGCATCATCTCGACCGACGGCGAGGTGCTTGTGCGTGCCCGCTACGATGGCATTGTGCGCGCATCCAAAGACCGCTACATGGTGAACGACGGCGACAAGGAATTTGTAATCGACGCCAACGGCGAGAAGATTATCGCTCCGGAATACGAAACGATAGCGCAGATCTCGACCTCGCTCGACCACTATTTTGCCTACGACGGCAAGTCGTGGATTCTGATCAACGAGAAGGGCGAAGAGGTGTCGAAGGAAAGTTTCAAATACCTCAACTTCCTTACCATCCGCAACGACATTTTCTTTAGCGAAGCAACTGATATGATGTCATCGACGGACGACCAGTACGACTATGCCGACTCCGTAGCCGTAGACGACGACTACGTCGACTCGGCTGTGGCATACTAACCCTGCAGTGGCATACTAACCCTGCAGTGGCATACTAACCCTGCAGCCACAGCAACCCATCCCGGGCGGAGCCTCGTGCCCCGCCCGTTTTTTTATGCTTAAAAAGCCGATTTTTTAGGCCGAAACACACAGAAATACCCCATCCAAATCCCCATTTTGGGACAAAATACCGCAAATTGCTGATTTTCAGCAAAAAGACACATATTTTATCCAAAAGTCAAGGCAATAAACCGCCTTTTTCTTCCAAAAGTCAAGGCAATAAACCACCTTTTTCATCCAAAAGTCAAGGCAATGGCTTTTTAGTGGACCATCTTTTTTTACTAACAAAAGCATTAATACAACCTTTAAGTTGTATTTCGGGAGATTTTTATTTTACCTTTGCGTTATAAAAAAAATTTATGGGCTTAATCTGATTTGCGGGGCACGGAAAAGCCCCTCGGCGAGGGAGAGCATCCCGTCGGGATGCCATATTGATAACCCCAGGCTTCAGCCTGGGGATGCTGACAATC
>CAVAOU010000004.1:0-21421 GCA_963590085.1 Senegalimassilia sp.
TCCGTTCAGTGAAAGGAGGTCGATGCTTGCATTGAAACTTGCCATAATCGTTGTTGTTTATTTGTTTGTTGAATGATTGTTACTTTAGAATAGCGACGGTTGTATATTGCGCAGCACCTTGTCGCATGCATCCGCAAAGAAGTTCTTCTTAATCTCAAAACCAAATGCCTTGCGCCCTGTCTGTATGGCTGCGCGCAGCGTTGTTCCGCTTCCAGCGCACGGGTCTATCACCACATCGTCTTTGTCGGTGAAAATTTCTATCAACCGCTCCAGCAGTGGCACCGGCTTTTGTGTCGGGTGTACCTTGTGCGTGGTGTTGTCACGCACCCAGTCAAAACAGTTGAATATCATCTGCCCGTCATTGTTGAACTTCGGGAGGCGGTCTTTGTAGAGTATCAGTCCATACTCGCAGTTGCCCACCACCTTCATATTAGCCTTCAATACTTGAGCGGAAAAGTTCTTGCGGAACACCAAAGGGATGTAGTGCATGAAGCCATAACGCTTACCCAGTTCGATATAGTAGTGCAGTTGCTCGAAGGCGCAAAACAAGATCATGCAAGGAGCCTTGCTCTTGCGCTTGGAGCCTGCCTTGTCGTTTGCGCCATCTGTCTTGCCCTCTTCAAGGTCGGCATCGGTCACGCCCTGTTTGGGCTCCTTCACCAGCATCTGCGAGCAAAAGTGCATAAACTCCGCCGGACGGAAATCCTTATCCGTGTCGAAAAACTCCTTGCCGGCAAGTTCGCTTTCTCCGTTCTTGTTGTCTCCATCATTATACCATGCTGGATTGCTGGCGTAGGCGTTCTTGCCCAGATTATAGGGCGGGTCGGCAATAATCAGTTGGGCGTGCGGTATGCCGTAGGTCTTGAAATTCTGAAAGTGGTCGTTAATCAGTCGGCATCTGCCTTTGACAATCGTTGCCTCATTGTTAATCATGTTGCTCATAATCGTTGATGTTTTGATGTATTAAAATGTTTCTTAGAACGGCAGGTCGCTCTCATCCATTTGCGGAAGGGCGTTTACCTGTGCGTTGTTGTTGTCGTTATTGTTGTTTGCAAAACGTCTGCCTTGCTTGCGCGTGCGGAAGTTCCCCCACCGTTCCTTTTCCTCATTGGTCAAGGCTACGGGGTTGCCGTTCTCGTCACGGTAGGGCAATGGGTCGGGCCGCTCGGCATATTCTTTTGCTATACGCTTCAATTCCTTATAGTCCTTTGGCACTTCGTCTTTGCCCGGACGAAAGAAGAAGAACACGTGCTTCGATGTTTGCAAGTAGCGAATGAATTTCGGTTCGATGGTGTTGTCATTCTCCCACTCACGGCCCACGAAATACTCTTGTGTCACCCATGCTTGCAGTTTGAAGCACTTGCGCTGCTTGTCGCTGTCGTTCTCAAAGAGGTGCTTCGGGTTGCATGTGATTGACATATTCTCGCAGTAGTCATATATCTTCTTCTTGAAGGTGGCGCGGCTATACTCCTTGCTCTTGCCCTCGGAGGCATCCGCCCAGTCGCGCATGAACTCGTTGAACATATCATCCGTACAGACTGGCACACCATACACTTCATCACGTGAGAAGAACCACTCAAAGTAGCGCACGATGCTCTCGGTGAGCTTCTGTACCATCTGTCGGCGGCGCACATTCTCTTGCGGCGCAATGGCGAAGGTGTGGTAACGCATGAGGAACTGCACTGCCAGGGCGCATAGGTATATCGTCTGGTTGCGGTCGGTGTCGGTGAGGTGTTCCGGTTCCATGCGGAAGTTTCGCATCACATCCTTTGGTGAACGTGCCGGTTTGCGCTTCTGCGGATTGGCACGGGCGAAACGGTCACTGAATGACACCAACGGGAAACGGCCTATCGTGGAGTCGTCATCATCCGTTAGCGGTGAGTTGCTCGTGATCACGTTGAGCGGCGAGTCCTCCATCTTGAACAATACCGGGTCGCCAAACTTTTTTTCCACCTTCATGCCCGACGTAATCTTGTTATAAAAATACTTCATCGGGAAACTCTTTGGCTTATCCTCCCAGTGGACTACGCGGAACTTGCCGGGATATATCAGCAGATCGGACAGGCAAAACTTAGCGTCGGCAACAGTGAGAAATTCCTTCATATCCACCTTCAGCACGTTCACGGCGGTACCTACCACGAGGTTTACCATGACCGACTTGCCCGAACCGCCGCTTGCCTGTTTTTCGTCCACGATGTTATCCTCCAAGAGATAGGGGCAGATGGTCTGCATATCATCCCAAGAGCGATAGCACAAGCGGCCTATACACGAAAGCATATTGGCGAAATGCGCACTGATAATGGACTGCTCTGTATCGGACATTTCAAGGTGATTGCGCACCGACTCTTGCTCTTGTTCCCAAAGCACGTTGGAGCAACCACGCACCACGCGCAGTATCGGCCAAAGGTCTTGCTCGCGCTGTCCCAACCAATCAACGTTCCATCGGTAGGTCTGTGCCCATTCTTCAAGATCGGCGCGCATCTGTCCTATCTCAAACGTAGAGAAAACGGGCGAACCATCCTCATTGCGCATAGCGTCCTTCTGGTTGATGGCGTTCAGGCGGTCGCGGTATTCCTGACTTTCGGAAATCACAAACGGCGTTTTGAACATCCGCATCGTGAAGTCGTATGGCTTGCGCGCCAGTGCCGGGATGAAGAAGTTTATCTTATCATACGACACAGGCGTGATCATGTCGGGCGTAATCTTCAACGCCACGTTGCGGAAATAGAAATACTCCGTCTTGGCATCAAAGGCATCGGCAAACTTTATCACCATGCTTTGCAGTCCGCCCGCCGACTTTTCCGTGAAGGTCTTGTCTATAAGGTTGGCGCAGTCAGACATGAGCCGTTGCTCGTTGTCGTTGTGCCGCCATGACTGTTCTATGAACTCCAGCAGCAATACCTTTGCCGCCTGGATGATGCTCTTTGCGTCGATATATTCCACAAAGCAGCGGTCGAGGTGAATGTACTGTCCCATGAGGTCGGTACTCTCCGGGTCGATCATGCGGTAATAGCCGCGTGCGGTCATAAAGAGCCAAACCTTTGTGGGTGACACCTTGCACGTTGCCGGCTTCGGTTTGCCTGAGCGTGGGTCGCGCGGATACTCTATCTCGAATGGGTCGGTGTTCTTCGCACCGCGCAGACGGGAATAGAGCGGAAGGCGCAGGTCGTGGTCAAACTTAAAGTTGTCCTCATCGGTCATGCGGTAGGCTATCATGTAATCGCGCACGCTCCGAGGGGTGCAACCGTAGAGCCATTGCCAACGTTGGTTGTAACGTATGCGGAAGGCATCGGGCAACATGGCATAGTGAATATCGCTATACTTGGTGGCTATCGCTCCGCAGTCGCGCTGGCTGGCAATGTCATTGGGGTAAATCATCACCACGCGCTCGGCAAAGCGGCGCATCTTCTGGTATTGCACCGCATTGAAGTCGAGCCGTTCCTGTCGCCATTCTCCACGGTCTATGTACCAAAAGTTCTTGCGACCAATGCTGAAAGCCACATGATACCAACAATGCTTCTGAAAGTGCGCGTCGTTGTCCTGCTTGTCGATGCGCAGTGAGCGCATGGCGTAATACACACTGAGCGCGTCTTCGGGTGTACGGCAAAAGACGATGTTACGAGCCTTGATGTCGGCGGTCGGGATGGGTTCCTGTTCGGCATGGAATGTGCCTCTCGGTGTACCGTCCTTATCCTCGTTCTCCACCCATACCTCCTTTGTCTCGGTATATTGTTCGTCGGGCTGATATTTCTCTATTGCAGCATGTACGGCGGTGGATGCGCTGTCGCGGTGTTCCATAGCGTAGGTAAACACCCTGTCGCCCATGAGCCACTTGCTTACCTTGCGCACCGAGTGATCATCACAAGTGGAGAATACTATCGGGTCGCTTTTCATCGCCGGACGGAACAAACATCCGCATGAGCCTTGTGGTCCTATCACATCGGTAGCGAAACACACAAACAATGGGTTCCATGGCGTGCCATAGATAATCTCGCTCACCTGCTGACCGTCGCGCACTACGTTTGGCAACGTCACCTTGTCTACGGCATAGATGCGGAAATCATCATTCAGCATCTTAGTAGTAAAATCCTTGCCGAAACCAAAGGAAGGTACGCCCTTGTTGAGCGTCACCTCGCAACCGAGAGCCGCCAGTTCCTGCGGATTGAAATCCGTCTTAGGCATAAACGAGAAGGTTTCTATCGTCTGCGGCGCAATGGTTCGGTAGTCCATCTTGCCGAACACCTCAGGGAAGGCTGTGCGCACCTTTTCATTGTCGCCATAATAGCGCGTAACAAGTGCCTTGCAGATACGCTGGAGGTTCTGCCCGTGCATCGGTAGGTTGTGTATAGCCGCATAAAGTTCTATCGCGCCATAACCCGTCTTGCCAGTCTTGGTACACATCCATCGCTGCGCACCGTGCTGCGCCTGTCGGTTGTCGTCCACCCCAACACCATTATACAGTCCGCCACGCTCATTGTTGTAAATGATAAGGTGAGGCGTCTGTCCCGACTTGCCTGCATCGTCGCCATGCGCATTCTTCTGGCACAAGGGGCAAAAGCATGCCGTCTGGCCATCGAAACGCTGCTCATCGGCTGGCTTCACAAGTGAAGTCAGGTCGATATTGGCAAGTCTGTTTATTATAGGGTGAAAGAGCATATTATATAGTTTTCAATGTCAGTAAGAGAAAATGGCCGAAGCGGTGGTGTGCCAAACTTAGGAACGAGAGTGCGCCTCCGAGGCCTTTAATCCATTTAGCGCACCGTGTCATTTATAGAGGGCGTTGCCGTCACCTCCACCGCCACCCGGTCATTGTTCTCAATACACTAACATCAGTTTTCTGTCATAAGTTCAAAAATGTTTCCGTCTTATAGTATCTTACCGTGCAGTTGCATATCCGCTTGATGTGCGACACAAACAAGGTGATAAACTCCGCAAGCGACAAAAACCGATCATTGAGTTCGATTATCCCCACCGCCACACGCCAGTATTGCTTTCCGTTGCGTATCCGGCAGGAATGTTCATAACTCACAATGAGGTCGCGCACCGTGCCGTTCATCATTTTATGCACGTTCCGACAAGCATCACGCAGCAGTTCAAACGGCGCACCGAGAAACAGCATCGTGGGAGTGTCGTCTTGCAGTCCGCGCATTGCCAACGTGTAGGCTATGCGGTGCCGGTAGGCATGTTGTAGTGGCCTGCCACGGCGCACCTCTCCTTGTGTGTTTGGCATATAGTGCAGTTCGGTGTAACGCTTGGGTAAAGACATTCGCTCAGACGGTTATTTCTTCATACTGTTTACGATATTCCGCGCGGCATCCTTTCTGAAGCAATGCAGATGGTTCATCATCTGCCAAGTGGAGTAAATGCTGCGCTTGCAGTCGAACACGGGGTCATGCACCGCACCTTGCTCGGGCAAATCCTCTACCAGTAGGTATGCGCTCGACGGGTCGAATTTCACCTCGGCAATGTCACATATCGTATGGGCTGCTTCAAGGAAGTATGTACGGTGATCGCGGAAATTCTTGTAATTGACTGGCAAGTTTATGCCGTACTTATGGCAGATGTTGCGAAGTATGGCAATATCGAAATCCGTACCTTGCGACCACAGGTAGACATCATTATCTTCGGTGACACGCTTCAAATCCTCCACCCAAAGGCAGAACGACTTGACAACATCCTTGATGGGCGAACAGGGCATACCTTCACCGTCGCTGTCAAGTACGGCAAGTTTCGCACTGTCGCTTTTGTCTGCCCACCATTTTGCGGTAGCGTCATCAAACGTAAAACCGTCGAGAAACATGCCGCGCAAGTCCACATGAGCGGAAAACACAAAATCGGCATCCATCTCGTTGCTTGTATCCGGCAGACACAAAAAGGGTGTTTCCTCGCCATCTCTCAGCCAAGCCACAGCACCGACGGACATCACCGCCGCCGTGGGGCAGAGGGCGCAGGTTTCAAAATCAATAGTAATATCCAACATAAGTTATAATTATATCAGTTTATGAATTGTTCGAGAATATCGGCCATGCCCGTTTTCTCCCACGGCTTCCAACTGTCATCCGTAGAGAAACGCTTGATGGTCGTAGCGGGGCACATGCCGCGCTCGCTCATATAGTCCATGAACTTATTGCAAAGGCCTTTGTTCGCCTTCTTCAGACAAGCGTAAAACTCGCCCGGCTTGTCACTCTGCGCCAGGATGTAATAATATCCCTTGTCACCGGGCAAGGACGCGGCATCCTCATCGTCTACATAGTCCGACAACAATTTAGCCACCTCGGGCAATTGTAAGAATTGTTTTTTACATTTTTCAACTCCCAGTATTTCCCATTCTGAAAATCCTTTCTGAAAGAAACGGAGGTAAAAGGTCGAAGTGGTAAAGCCTACCTTTTCAAGAACGGCCAATATTCGCTTTTTCTCGTCGGCGGATAAATCCCCAGTATCGAAAAAAGTGTTGGGATGAAGGATTTTTTCAACTAATTCTTTGGTCATGCGTTGTTATATGCTTAATTTTAGTGCAAATTTAATTCTTAAAAATCAAATAAACAATAGTAAGTATTGATTAAGACATATAATTAACTTTCATTAAGATTATAACAATAGATAATACGCTTATGAAGTACCAGTACAACTTTTCCTTCTTGGCCCAATGGTTGAAGGCCAACAAGAGTATTCCAAAGGGTGCCATCCAACAGGCGATAGGCGCAAAGTCAAACAACAGACTGAAATCATGGGTGCGCGGTGAGGGTCCCATGCCCGTAATTACTATGCTGCGGTTCTGCAATGCGTTCCAGATACCCGTCTCGGCATTCTTCCGGGATAGTGACGCGGATGGTAAGGAAATCATGCGCAAGCCTAATGGTGACGAACAGTTAGAACCGAACGGCGGCTTTGCCTTGGATGCCAGCGACAGGGCGCGTGGCGAACGGTCATTACTCAATCCACTCGACGTAGAGGTCATTCCGTCGGTGGTGCCGGGAATTAACAGCAGGCAAGAAACGCGGTCGGAACAAAAAACGGAGCAGGCAACTGTCAGCATGCAGACAACGGCGCAAAAGGTTGATACCGTTGTGGGTAACATCAATAATGACAATATATCGGCGTTCGTCGAGATGGAAGCCAAACACCGCGCGCAACAAGACAAACTGCTCAACATCATCGCCGAACAACAAAAACAGATAGCCGACTTGACAACACTACTGTTTGAACGGACAGTGCCCAGACCATATAAAGTTATCAATAACGATAACTACGGAATGGTGGCGGAGCCTGAGCCAAACAAGGAATGATTAACATTAACCACGAAACACACGAAATACACGAAATGGTTAAAAACCACAGGCCTCACAAACGGCACGGACGCTTGCCGCGCGGTGTAAGCCTTTCGTGCGTTTCGTGCGTTTCGTGGTTAATGGAAAAATAAGCCGCCCATCCTCCCGGACAGGCGGCTGCCATGAAAAGTACAAATAACTAAAACCTTTTCACTAACCTAACTAAAATCTCAA
This sequence comes from Senegalimassilia sp., assembly GCA_963590085.1. Classification (GTDB taxonomy): domain Bacteria; phylum Bacteroidota; class Bacteroidia; order Bacteroidales; family Muribaculaceae; genus Limisoma. The sequence continues at coordinate 7,503 of CAVAOU010000004.1, forward strand.
ACAATCAAAACCTATATAATTATAACAATGAAATAAGTCATCGTTCGTTGGTGGCTGCCATCTTCCTGACAAAGAAGGCCCGTTCCTCAATTTTCTCTGCGCCATCAGCCTCACTCACATACGGTACATCCACATACCAGAAGCCATGATGCAAAAAGAGGATGGGTGTTTCCCCGCCGAAGGTGAACGGCACGGGCTTGCCGGTTTTCGTTTTTTTCGCCTTCAATGATAGGATGGGTATCAGTTTCATCTCGCTCACTATTGGCAGTGCGGACATCTCTTTTTCGAGTGCACTGTCGGGCGCAGGATAAAAGAATACGCTTCCGTCGGGTGCGGTCATCTTTTCCCAACCTTCCTTTGCAATGCAATTCTCAAACTCCACAAGGACAACACCTCCGGCCATGCCGTTGGCAGACTCAAAGTAACTTTTTGCGCCTTGTTTTTCCGCCCATGCACGTGCTTGCTCCTGCGCATCAGCACACGCGGCAAAGAAAGCCTGCAACTGTTTGCCGGTATTGCTTTCCTCGGCAAAGCGATAGTAATAATGTGGTTTGTTTTTCATTTCTCGTTTACTCTATAAATGGTGATTATTTTGCCATCGCATAAATGACGGGTTCGCCGCACTCGTCGTTGCGCATCTTAAAGCCTTTGTATGCCAGTTCTTGTAAGTACAAGGCAAGAGGGTCGCCCAAGGGGCATACAACAGCCTTGAAGTATGTGCGCAACTGATAGTCGGTAAAGGTGTCGCAGCCTTCTGTCCACTTGCTCACGGGTCGGTATTGTTCGCAAAAGGCTTCTATCTTCGCCGGGATAACATAATCTTCCAACGCCACCTCAGCCTGACCGTCATTTTCGAAATTCTGTTTTCGTGCCATATTCGTTTATTTTGTTTTCCATGCCCACCATGCAATAGCCGATGCTATGATGAATGTAAAAACCCAACCGATATGCAGGCGTAGTTTGTCCCACCAAGTCATCGTGCTTGTATTGTCTTTCGTCTGCACCTGATACGTGCTGTCCTTTGCCGCCCAGTGTGTGTTGTACGTAACCTTTTTACTGTTGGCAATACTGTCAAGCATACTCAACATCAGTGCGGTCTGCTCCTGCTGGTACCATTTGTTTTCAGTCGTAGAAGTTTGTTTGAGGGTCATTCCTTTGCGGTGGATGGTGCGATCGGTAACGGTTGTTTTGTTCCCAATGCTATCGGTAGTCTCCGTGATGCGCTCGGTAATCGTCTCATCGTGATCCGATGTTTCCTTATTCATGACTTCCGTCTGTGCACTATCGGTCTGCGTTAAAGAGTAGACGTTTTTCTGTTCTTCATGCACGGAAATTGTGTCAATACGCGCCGTGGAGGTTGTGTCACTTGTCCGGCTGCAATTCGCCGAAACTGATTTGTGTGTAGTAGCGCAAGATGTTGTCAAAGCGACAACGGCAAGTAGCGTCCAAAGATAATGCGTTCTTTTCATTTTTGCTGTCTTTTTGTTTTGTTCGTGACAAAAGTACGAAAGTCCGGCAATACCGTTCGGACATAAAAAACAAACGTCGCCCTACCCTAAGATGGATAAAGCGACGCTATTTTTCTTGTCTGTAAAATCTACTTGCGTATGAGTATCTGGACGCCAGGACCATATTTGCGCCCGATTTTCTTTTTAAATTTTTCCCGTAGTTGGTTCCACTCGTCGGAAGCCAACAACAAATCTGTATCACTTTTCTCAAATTCGATAGTCAACCATCCGTTCGTGCTCTTCCCTAAAACTTTACCTCTATGTATCACACCCAGAAGACACCCCCTATACTCACCCAAGAAGGATTGCCACTCCCGAATATACTCATCTGTATAGGCTTCAACCTGCTCCTGCGGTTTGATTTCCGTCTTTTCATTGAAAGACAAGAAGGCTTGTTGCGGTTTCGCCGTTACCTTCTGCATTTCCTCGATTGTCTCGTAAATGCAAAACTTTATATAAGCCGGATCGCCAACCTTTCGCGCACCATTATAGACAGGCTCAAAACTCACACAAACATCAAGCAGTCCTTCTTTTCGCAAACGGTTAATGTCGGCAATGCTGGTGTCGAGCACATTCTTTTTGAACTGCGAAAACTTAGGATAAGCCGCACGTGCCTCTCCCGGTCTAACACTTTTCAGTTTGCGCCCGGCGCGGTCTGCACTGCCCTCTTTTACGGTCTTCAGTAATCCCAGATAGTCCTTTATTTCCCAAACAGTAAGATGTACCTCCCTGAATTTCCACCGTTCCGACTTCTTGAAAAGGAAGTAATACATCATCGGCATGCGCTCCACTTGACCAATACGCGCTATGTCCGCAGGATGTCGCACATAACCTTGGCTCATATCAAACACCCAATCCACGACTGCCGGATTAAGCGTAAAGACAACACCGTTGCTTTCGATAGAGGATGCACTTGCACTGGAAAACACCAACTGGTATTTCATAATAGCATTACCATTTTCATCTATACTCGGTGCTTCAATAGTCAATGCAAGGACTTCTTTTATCGCCTTTCGTGCAACATCATAGTGAGCAATACTCACTCCAAGTTCTGCGTATGACACCATGAAACTCGGCAAACCGCTATTCTTTTCGGCCTTAGAGAATAACGGGCGCGGTTTCGCTGTAGACTCCTTTAGGTTGCTACCGTAATAATATTGCATATAACTTTGCAAATGTTCGCTAACTTTGTTGAGCATCGACTGCTGTAGTAAAGACAAATTTTTGGATAGCTTGGTATATGCAAACGGCGTACTTATATACGGATGCGGTAATTGTTTCTTGTCGTCTTTCATACTATAAATATACCTTTAATGTTAAACAAGTCCCAATGTTTTTTACCTTAATGCCACTTTTAAGGGTATTTAAGTCCCAATGTTTTTTACCGCGCAAAATACTATTCTTCTTTATATCAATTACTTAGATGTTCGTATCTGCTCCCTAATATAATATAATATAATATAAGAAAAGAGTTATCTTATTTTATATTATAAATAGAGGTAAAAAACATTGTGACCTATTTACGCCTCTGCGCTCTTTACGGTAAAAAACATTGTGACCTAATTTACCAAGGTAAAAAACATTAGTAGTCATTTTACCTACTGCCCTACTCCGTCATTCCGTTCTACGAACTCACGGATGGCTTGCAGTGCCAGGTCTTTTAGAGTGCGCCCTGTCTGCACCTTCATCATCGTGAGCTTGATATATTCCTGCATCGGCACATCTATCACAATGCCGTTGGTGGTTTTCTTCGCCTTCACGGGCGCAACGTCGGGTACGGCTGCTTGCGCAATGGGTGTTGTTGTCGGTTCGGTAACTGACGCAGTCTGCTCCTTTGCTGGTTCTGCCGGAGCGGTCGTCACGGGTGCAACACTGGTATGCTGGTTGTCCTCTCTTATCTCGTCGGCCACCTTGGCCACGGGAGTATCTTTGAAATTGAATGCCATATCTACAAATCCTTAAAATCGGTGATTATTCAGTGAGCCTATAAGGGGGTTAGCCCTTATAGGTGTCGAGTATCTCTTTGGCAAAAGCCTCGTAACTCTTTGCCGCGTCGCTGTCGGGCGCATAGGTAAAGATGTCCTGCATCATAGCCTGGGCTTCCACGATCTTTGTGCGGCGCGGTATCTCGGTTTTGAACACATAGTCGCCGTATTCCTCGTCGATGTGCTGCGAGAAACCGGCACTGGCTTTTGTGCGCTTGTCTACCATCACCTTCAGCAGTCCGCGAAGGTCGAGGTTCGGGTTTATCTCCGCGCGAACATCCTGCGCCCACTTGATCACGCTTGACGAGCCGAAAGTCGGCAAGGCTTCCAGCTGCATGGGGATGATGATACCAGACGCTACCGACATGGCGTTTTTCGTCAGGAGGTTCATCGCCGGAGGGCAGTCGATGATGATGTAGTCGAAAGCGTCCACAATATCCATTTCGCCGCCTTGGTCTACCGGGAATGCCACTGGCAAGGCGAACAACTTAAACAGCACCTTCAGCGGGTTCATCTCGCGCAACAGGAATGGCTCCACGTTCAGCATATCCTCCGATGACGGTGCAAGGTATAGATTGCCGTTGTAATCCTGCTCGCCCGCCGATACTTGATATACTGGCACGGGCGTTTTTTGCGTCAATGCCTCATACATCGTGCCGTGCTTGTCGGTGCGCGTGCGCCAGCCGCAAAGCAACGAAACGTTAGCCACCTGTGCATCGAGGTCGATGATCAACACACGATAGTCTTTTCTTTCACGGATCAATCCACAGGCAAGGTTGTGCGCTGTGGTGCTCTTCCCTACTCCTCCTTTGTCGTTAACAATGGCGAGTATCTCTTTGAGTCTTTGTTCTGCCATAATCTTATAAGTATTAAAATATCTATCTACGAATATACCTATCTACGAACATACCAAAGTACGAAAGTATCTAAGTACGGAAGTACGAAGTTGCGTTTCCGCTTTTTCGGCTTTCCTATATTCCGTTACAAAATTAAGAATTATAATCTATTCCACCAAACATAAATACGTAAATTTCTACTTACCTATCTATTTTCTTACTTACCTATCTACGTATCTACCTATATATGAACCTATCTAAGTACTTACCTTCATACCTAAGAACGTATCTAAATATCTATATCCGTATCTATCTAAGAACCTATATAGATATGTAAATAAGAACGAACCTATCTAAGTAAATACCTATCTAAGTAAATAGAAACGTATGTAAGTACGAAAGTACGTAAGTAAATAAGAATATACGAAAATAGAAACGTATGTAAGTACGAAAGTACTGTAATACGAAAGTACGTTAATCGTTCCACTTGTCGTTAATCGTGATGGTTACTCGCGAGCCGCCATTGGTCTTGCTCTCCGTGCGTATAGGCAGGATGCAATATTCGGTCTTGTAGCCAGCGCGCGTGACGCTGCCGCCTGGAATGTAGGTGTAATAGATGTCAGTCGCAAGGTCTTGGCACAGGATGCGCTGCTTGCTCTGCCAATAGCCGGACGGAAGGATGGCGGTTTTCAGCGTGCCGGAAATCTCTAATTTCGTAGGCAGTCTATAACGTGGGTCTGCTATCAGGCTTTGTGGGGTAGGGTAGGCGGTCAGCGTGATGCCGGAATATTCTACGCCCGAAAGGTAGAACCACGCCGTGTCGTTCTCGGCTATCAACACCTCCGGGCGCACATCCTCGCCGCCTTCCTCGGTGGGTGTGTCATCAACTTCAATGATTGGTTTCTCACAACCGCAAAGCGTGACTGCTGCCAATGCGGAAGTCAAAAACGTGCGCACGAAAAAACAGTGATTTTTCATAGGCTCTATAATCGATAATCAACCACGAAAAACACGAAAGACACGAAAATGTTTTTGTGATTTTCAGGCTTTCCGTGGTTGAATAAATCAATAAACAAATCGTTCTGGATGAATAATTTTTTCTCCAAAGTTCACCAACACACCAAGACGTATTCCAGTAGCTTTTAGGTAGTTCAAAATTTGCGCCCGATGAACATCCTCCAATTCTTTCACCGCTTTCAATTCAACGATGATTTTACCATAACAAACAAAGTCGGCGCGATATTGGACACCCAAAGGTTTACCTTTGTAAGTAATTTGTATTTCCTTTTCACGCTCGTAAGGTATGCCACGTTCTTGAAATTCATATTCGAGTGCATCCTGATACACACGTTCCAAAAATCCACATCCTAATTCATCATGTACGGCAAACATCGCTCCTTGTATAGCGTAAGCCTCTTTTGGGTATAAATACTTCATGGAAACAAAGAAATTTTCCACAAAATTCACATTATATCATTTTCGTGTTTTTCGTGAGTTTCGTGGTCAATTAAACATTCGCAGTCAGAGGCTAATCTCGTGCCCTTCGCTGTTCCATTCGTCGTTCACGCCAATCTTCATGCCCTGCTGGTGGCCGTAGATGCTGCCGGTGATGGTAGTGGTCTTGTTGCGCTCCAGTGGCACGCCCGTTAGCGTGATGCTCTGGTATGCGTCGCCCGTGGTGCGCGTGGGCGTGATGGTGATGTCGGTGGAATATCCGTTGGTAGGGCAGAGCACGTAATAGGTGATGGTCGTTCCCTGCTGACCGGCAAGCGCGCTCACGTCGGTAATTCGGTGATTTTTCAGAGGGTCTATAACGTATAGGTCCGCCAGCCGAATGGCCTTGTACTCGTCCATCGTGAGGTTGATGGCGGCGCAATCGGTCGGGAAATCGTCGGTGCTGTTAAGGATGATCCGCGCCACATTGCGCTCCAGGGTAACACTCACGCTTTGCGCCTCGCCCGTCTTTACCGTCACATCCACCTCGGCGGCGAAGGTGTCGCTCGTCTTGTCGGTTGTCAGTAGGGTAGGGGCTTCGCCCGTGATGGCGGTCATGGCGTTCGCAGTGATGCTCCATGCCGTGCCGTCGGCGGTGGTGAGCTGCGGTGCGTCGCTTCGGGTGGCTATCATGCGGAGGATGTGCTCGCCATAGTCGAGCGTGATGTCAGGCTCGGCAAAGTCCGCCGCCTCGCTCGTCTGGTGAAGCACTTGCAGCAGCGCGCCTGTGGCCTTGTCGTAGTCCAGGATATACAGGTCGGTAATGCTTTTGCCGTTGGCGGTCATTGCAGCGCGCGTGACGGCTTGTGCTTGCCGCGGTGGTACAACTGTCGGCACGTTGCATAGCAAGCGCACGTGCGCCCTTTGTGAGGCTTCCTGGTCGGTTGTTTCCGCCGTGGCGGTATCTTCATTGCTGCATGATGTTACGGATGTGCCAGCCGCAAGCAATAATGCGGAGGCAAAGAACGTTTGATATTGCTTCATCATTCAAGTTCGGCTATATGGTGATTGATATTATTCATGAAATTTGCATAAATTGAAAAATCGGTGATTTCCGAAGCCTCCTATAACGTGTTAATCTCCAGCCGTGCGCCCAGTGCATCGGCCACGCGGTTCACCAGGTCAAGCCCCATCGAATACATGCCGGCCTCGATGCGGAACACGTTACCCGACGTGATGCCAGCCCTTCGCGCCAGCTCCGATTGTGTCAGCCCTTGCGCCTCGCGCAGCTCTCGCATGCGTGCGCCTATCTGCTTGCGGCGGTCGAGCAGTGACGGCATGATGGTGTTGTAATGGCGGTGTCGCAACCACCATTCGAGGTCGCGCAGGTAGTCGGCGGCTTCCTGTGCCGTGCCGACGGTCATGCGGTTGCCGCCTTCGATTATTACTCGTTGTGTGGTCTGAAACTGGTGCTCCTTGAATGTGATCAAGACACCGTGCTCTGTGTCGCGCGCCTCCCACAGTCCGGACGGGGTCTGCGTGAGGGTGTAAATTTCTTCGTTCTTGTTCATTGTTTTATAATTGGATTTTTCCGGAATATTTCAAATCTTTATAAACTGCGTTATCAATAACCAAGGCCAAGTTATCGGCCAACTTCGTATATGCCGTTTCCACAAGATTGGTTATTTCACCGATAACCTTCTCTCGGTTAGGTATGGCCTTCTTGTCGCCGTTGTAATATTTCTCGGCATAAGCCATGCTAAAATATACCTCTGCTAATTTGTTTGCAACCATCATTGAATTTTCCAAATGATTGTGCGCTACGCTTCTAATTTCTTCAAAACTCATGATCAATATTTTTCTTGTTGGGCCGGTGATTTCTCACCGGTCCTATAACGTATATACCCTTGCTTAGAATACCGGCTTCGCCGTGGTCTTTATGTTGATTTCTGTATCGCTATAAATCTCGTAGGTGTCGTATTCCATGTAGTCCGTAAGAGCCGCCAGGGTGAAGATATATCGCAATTCGTCGGGGAGCACCGGGGAAGGCGTATTATAGTCGGTATCCGCGTACTGGCGGAAGAAGGCCATGAACTTGTCTTTATCCTCGCTAACGTCCAATTCCTGATCGTCGAGGGCTACAGCCCCGACAAGGGCGTAATTGTCGCAAAAGTCCTTGCGGTAATTGAGCCAGATTGTAAGGTTGACCGTTTCGCCGCCGTTCTCGGCGTTGTCGTAACTATCCATCCATACCACGCAATCATTTTCACGATCGATAACAACAACACTGTGTTGCTGGTCGTTCATCATTGCATCGTACACTTTCAAGCCTTCCTCAAGGCTAAAGCCACGTGTCGTTAACAACATTGCTACCTTGTCGCGGTTGCTCATTCCGTTTTTCTTTTCCATGATTTTCTTTGGCCGTTTGTTTGTCCGGTCGCCTCGTCCGGGATAGTGATAATATGATATTGATTTATTTTGCCGCGAACGCTCCGCCTATCAGCGGGAGCAGGAACACCGCCACACCCAGAAGGGGAAAGAGCAGCACGCCAGCGGCAACGGCGCACACGGTGGCGGCGGTAATGGTTAATGCCTTCTTCATGTCGAGTTACTGTTTGCCGTCCGCTAAATCGGTGTTGTTGCGGACGGCGTATAACATCATTTAGCAAATTTCGTCATCATCGTATGAAGAGTCGATAACCAGGGCGAGGCGGTAGTTCATGGTATCCTCAGACCACATCGCGGGATGCCGTTTTTCAATCTCGAAGAAGTCGAGGCTATCGCCAAGAACAAGCACTTGCTGCGCGCTCATTTCCTTCTGTGCTTTGCCGAACACTTCGTTTACACGTTCGCGCCATGCCTGCTGATCTTCTTCTTCCAGGTCGTCAGCCAAGGCCATGTATTCTGCCTTTTCTTCATCCAGATCTTCAAATGCTATCACATGTACGTCATCAGAACTGGCATACATCTCTGGATTGCGCAGCGCATCCGGCATGCTGCAATCTTCATCATACACTTTCCAAGTGTGATCGCCGTCACGTTGGCAGAGAAGACCTACATGCAATACGTCGCGGTTCACGGTCTTGTTATAATGTTCGGCAGCCTCTTCGAAGTCTTGGAAATCAATCCACTTGGTAGAGTCGATAGCCATCTGTCCGCCCTTACATGTGATGGCCTGTGCATTTTCTTTTACAAAAAATTCGGTAATTGCTGAAGCAATGGTTGTCTGTTTCATATTCGTTGTTGGCCGTTTGTTAAACCGGTCGCCTCGTCCGGGAAAAGTCGTATTAAAATGTGCTGTTTTCTTTATCTGTTGCAAAGGTAGTACTTTGTTTTGAAAGTACCAAATTTGAAGAGATGTTTTTTTAATTATTTGCTATTTTTTTTTGTTTGTCTGTCATATATAGGTAGTTTCCGCCGGCGGAGTCGAACCGCCGCAAGGCCAAGCCGGGCGCGGAACGTGGGCGCGGTGTGCGCCCTGGTGGTTACACCCAAAGCGCATCGAAGTCGATGCAAAGGAGGAGGGCGAACGCCATCACGCCGCAGCAGAAGCCGAGATACTGCCAGCCCGTCATGCGGATGGGGCCTTCCTCATCGCCGAAGTCGTGCGTAGTGGTGAGCCACTGCCAAGCGCAGCGCATGGCGCGCAGTGTGGCGCGTGTGGCGGTCGTCGCGGCCTTTCGTGCGGCGCAAGCCGTGCGCACGGTCAGGAGGGCGCAAAGGGCAACCAGGGCGCGCAGAGCCGCGCCGGTGGTCATGGTTGAGTTAATCGAGGTCGTTGTCATAGTCGTATGTATTAAAATGTTTGTTATTTCGTTTTGGAGTGCCGCCGGATGCTGTCCGGCGGCGGTGTGTGGTCGCATTAAGCGCAAGTCGGGGCGAACCAGTTGCGGAGGCGTTCGACGGCCTCGGGTTCGGTGGCTTGCCATTGCTTCGCATCCCTGTTCCAGATTGCGCCGTGCGCCTTTATCTCTTTGCGGTTGCGGAAGGTTGCGCGGCTGCTGCCTATCACGGCCACGCCGTCGGCAATCTCCACCAGTTGCAAGCCCTCGTAGGGTGCGGCGTCCTGTGCGGTTGGTTCGGGCGCGGTGTTAGTGTTATTGGCGGTTGTTTCCGTCGGTGTGGCTGGTGTCGTCGGCTCGGTCGGCTTGGCTGGTTCAGGCTTGGTGTAATAGTCGATACCTTCGAACATCTCACGGGCGAGGCTGTCGGCGTGATACCAGACGCGCGCCCAGTCGGGGCCTACCAGGTCATAGACGGCGTTACGCTGTTCGTCGGTGAGCGCATCGCGGTGGATGCTTTCTCCGTTCGCCAGTTCGGGCACGGCGACGATGGCCTTTGCCCTTAGCGTGGCGGCGGTGGCCTCGCTCATCTCGCGGTATACCTTTACCCCTTTGCCGCAATCTTCGCCCATGTATGCACGGGCGAAGGAGCAAAAAGCCTCATTCACGCGCACGGTGTCGCTGCTGTCGTCCCATCCGTTAAATGTGTCGTAGTGTGTGGCGAAGAGGTCAAGATCCACGGCGGCCTCAAAGGCTTTCAGGGTCGGGCCGTCGGTATAAGTGAGGTCCCATGACTCGCCCCAGCCCTTGCACTGCGTGAGGCTGAATTTCACGCAGGGGAAGGCACGGCGGCACATGGTGAGGATGTTAGCGCGGCGCACGCTCTGCAACTTGCGGCGCGCGGCCTTATATTCGGGCGTGCCATACTTGGCGGCACGCTCGGCCTTCTCCAGTTCGCCCACGGGCTGCATATACTTCGCCCACTTGCCGCAACGCTCGACATATTCGGCGATGGCGGCGGCGCGTTCATCGGCCGCCTTCTTCTCCTCGGCCTCCTTGCGTGCGTTCTCCTTGTCGCGGATGGTCTGCAAGGCCGGGGCGAACATATCCGCCCACGCGTCAGGAAGGGCGATATATCGGGCGTAATCGTAGCCCTCGGAGTCGATGAAGTAATAACGCACGCCGTCGGTAACTGCTGTTACTTTGGTATAACTAAGATAATAGGGGGCGAGGGCTTGCAGCCGCTCGTTATCCTCATACCATCCACCACCGGGGAGGCGGTCGGCGGCGCAAAGTTCGTCGGCCAGTCCGGGGCGGTCGAGTTCGTCAGCGGTCACTGTTACGACTTTCTCGACGTGGAGTAACGCATCCTTTGCGCTGTCGTCGAGCATCTCGCGGCTCCGTATCTCGTCCATGTATCCCTTGCCGCCGTCACACTTGCACCAGGTGCAAGCCCCCCACACGAACGCCCCAACCGATGGCACTGGCTGACCGGCTGCGCGGTGCTTGTCGGCTTCCGCCTTGCGTGCCGCCCATTCGCTTTGCGCGTATTCGTTACGCAGGGCGGCGATGTCCTGGCGTGCGCCTTCCTCGGCTTCGGCTACTACAGCCGCGCCGAAGGTCTTAATGTATGCCGGGCGGCTCTCGGGTGCCATCACGCCGCACCAGCCACAAAGGCCGGTATATTGTTCGTTCTGGCTGTTATACGTCGCCGTCTTACCTGCGTTGCTGAATACCTTTACTAATTGCTCGCGGATTTGCTCCTTTGTGATTGTTTGCTTTTTCATAATTCAGTCAATTTTTATAAGTTCTATAATATAGTTTCCGCCGGCGGAGTCGAACCGTCGCAAGGCCAAGCCGGGCGCGGAAAGTGGGCGCGGTGTGCGCCCTGGTGGTTACACCCAAAGCGCATCGAAGTCGAGGCACAGGAGGAGGGCAAAAGCCATCACGCCACATCCGAAGCCGAGATACTGCCAACCCGTCATGCGGATGGGGCCTTCCTCGTCGCCGAAGTCGTGCGTAGTGGTGAGCCAGTGCCAGGCGCAGCGCATGGCGTGCAGTGTGGCGCGTGTGGCGGTCGTGGCGGTCTTTCGTGTGGAGCAAGCCGCGCGCACAGTCAGAAGGGCGCAAAGGGCAACCAGGGCGCGCAGAGCCGCGCCGGTGGTCATGGTTGAGTTAATCGAGGTCGTTGTCATAGTCGTATGTATTAAGATGCGTAATGTTTGTAAAATTTCTAATTTTTCCGAAGTGCTATAACGTTGGTGTAATACCATACGACAGCCTGTGCCATCGCATCCGCCAGCGCGTCGAGGTATCGATTGGCTGTCGATGGTGTGTTCGTCGGAAAATCGCGCTCCGGGTGCTTTCCGTCCGTGTTACCGCTGCCAAGGTGGATCACGCAAAACGTGCGATTGGTGTCGTGTGTGGCGACGAAGCCGCCACGCGCCTTGCATCTCGCCAAGGTATCAGCAAAGCCCGCCTCAGTGGTCGTTATCACTTGCAGCACACACCAGGGCCATTGATTCAACGTGAGAAGGATAGCCCCGGACTGGCGGGACATCTCGAAAGAATAAACTGTTTTCGATACTTCCATAAATTTCTAATTTTTCAAACGGTCTATAATAGGGGCACCCGTGCCAGGAGTGCCGGATGCCCCGGCTTCAGTTATGCAAAAGCGAATGACAATTCGCGCGTATCCTTTGCGGTGGATGCCTGGCGGCGCGCCCTCCGTGCTTTCAGGCGTGCCATTTCGGCGGCCCGGCGTTCGTTCTGGCTGTCGATGTATGCGCGCTCCTCCGGCGTTAATTCGGGAGCGTGAAACGTCGATAACACCTTTTTGAAACGATATTCGCTTACCACCTCACCGTCGATCCTGCAAATGGTATTTGTATAATAGCCGTGTCTAAGCACTACAGGGCCAGACTGATAGCACATTTTACCTATCTTATACGACTTATACGCCCAAAGCCTATCATGAGAGTCGTGGCCCCAATTGGTTGCCCAACAAGCCATTGCAGCCGATTTGTTGTCGATGTAGTTACCGCGGAGCATGGCCTCGCGCTTAAATTCTCTTAAATCCATAATTTGGTAATTTTTGATTGTTACTATAATATAGAGGCCGTCCAGGGAGCATGGTCCCCGTGCCGGGCCTGGATACCCGCACGGCCTGATAGGCGCAAACGTTATGCAATACGTTCGTATAGGGCCGAGCCGTTATCGAAGGTCGCAATACGCCGCACGTGCTCCGTATAAGGCGCGATCGTATCCTCGACTTCCTGCAATAAGTCAATATATGTTTTTTCGATCCGGCGCAAAAGCTTTTTGCTTTGCATCTTTGCAAAACCAGTGACAGCCCCGCAGCTCTTATAATTGCAAGCCTGGCCAGTCTGCCAAAGTCCAAACTCCAGCATTGAAGCGCATTCGCTTTCGTCGATATACTGACAATCGTATTCCTCGCCATCGATAAAAAATTTACCGTCAAACCAGCCGCCAGAATAATAACCAGGATTCAGGCTGATTTCGAGGCGCAGCTCAAACGGAACGCCGCAAAACTCCACATCGCGGTAAATATGCGCTATATTATAGCCGCAGTCGTCCGTATAACCACCTGGCAAAGATGCCAGGGCTTTTTGCACTTCCTCGCGAATATATTCGTATTCGTCGCAGTCGTCCGTATCGACGACATATAATTTATTGAAAATAGAGTATCCAAAATTAGATGTAGCCATAATTATAAGTTTTTAAAATGTTTATAATATTAGAAGGCGCGCGGGCTATGATCCCGCCGGACGGCCTCAAACCGTTACGCCCTGGAAGGATGCCGGGCCGGACGGCCCGGCGTTATCTTATAGTCTGATTTCTTCGAGGCGTGCCAAGTCGAATATTGCTATCTGCTTATTTTTGCGGCCCAACTCGATAGCTTGCTTCAAGTCGTTAACTATGATGGTTGCATCATAGTAGTACATACCGCTCTCGCTGTCATACCAGCCGCCGAAGGCGTTCACTTCTGGATGTGCTGCTACATAATCGACTACCTTTGCCAAACCAGCCTCGCCGAAGCTATTTTGTGTATCAAGGACTGCCACAGCGTATCCACTTGTAACAGGCTTCATTGTCTGCGCGTCGATTGTGTAACCTTCGGGATTCATTGCTGCAACGGTTGCAAGTGCTGTAATGATTGTTTGCTTTTTCATTTTCGTTTTTGGCCGTTTGTTTGCCGGTTGCCTCGTCCGGGAAAATTGTTTGTTTCTTGTTTACATGTGCAAAGGTAATACAAAAGTATTGCTTGTGCAATAGTTTTGCCGTTTATTTTTCGCAATAGTATTACTTTTAACTAATATTTACATATTGCACTATAATAGGTATATATTATAC
>CAVAOU010000005.1:0-19252 GCA_963590085.1 Senegalimassilia sp.
TGAGCGCCATGCCCAGCACCAGCGCGAGTACCGCGGCGCGGCAGAGCGTCGTGGCCATCAGCGACTTGTTGCGCGCGCCGAAAGCCTGCGCCGTGATGCCGCTCGTGCCCATGCGTAGGAAGCCGAAGTTCCAGTAGGTAAGGCTGAACATCGTGGCGCCGACCGACACCGCGCCGATAAACGCCGCCGAGCCGATGTGGCCCGCAATCGACAGGTCAATCAGTCCGAGCAGCGGCACGATGATGTTCGACAGTATCGAAGGCACAGCCAGCCGGAGTATCTCTTTGTTCATAGCGCAAATTTACGAAAAAAGAGAACATCGCGCGCCTCGACAAGGCGCAAACAAAGGCATTTGTTCTTTCATCTATAAAGGAAACCTATTTGTGGCGGTGGAATGGTTAAATTTTTGCGGAATGTTGTTTGTTTGGAAAATAAGAAATACATTTGTAAACTAATAACATTACTTTAGAATCTAACCTATATTCTTATGAGAAAAATTGTTTCAAAGATTTTGCTCCCTGTAGTGGCGTTGTTGCTTTGTGCCCCTCAGGCGAAAGCAGAAGGCGAATACGCCTGGCCGTCGAACTACGACGGTGTGATGCTTCAGGGTTTCTATTGGGACTCGTTCAAGGAGTCCAAGTGGTCTGTGCTCGAGTCGCAGGCTGCAGAACTCTCTTCGTATTTTGATTTGATTTGGGTGCCAAACGCAGGCAAGTCGGCTTCAAGTCCTTCGATGGGCTACGACCCTGTTTACTGGTTCAGCAACTACAACTCTTCGTTCGGCAACATCACCGAACTGAAGTCGATGGTTTCGACCTTCAAGTCGCTCGGCACTGGCATCATTGCCGACGTGGTAATCAACCACCGCAGCGGCGCTACCAACTGGTATGACTTCCCTGTAGAGACCTACAAGGGCGTTACCTATAAACTCGGCCTCGACGCCATCTGCTGCAACGACGAGATGGCAAGCGCTACAGGCCAACCAAAGCCAACAGGCGCCTACGACACCGGCGACAACTTCGACGGCAGCCGTGACCTCGACCACACCAACACTGCAGTGCAGGAAGCCATCAAGGCATATCTCGACTTCCTCAAGAACGAGATTGGCTTTACAGGCTGGCGCTACGACATGGTGAAGGGCTACAGCGGCATCTACACAAAGATGTACAACCAGTCAGCCCAGATGCCTTACTCCGTAGGCGAATACTGGGACAACTACGACAACACAACAGCATGGATTGAGAAGACAGGGCGCAACTCGGCAGCCTTCGACTTCGAGTTTAAATGGGCTCTCAACGCAGCGTTCCCAAGCTACGACTTCTCGAAACTCGTGTGGAAGCGCAACGGCTCGCTCAACCAGCCTGCAGGTCTTATCCACATGGACACCTACCAGCGCTATGCTGTTACATTCGTCGACAACCACGACACATATAAGGAAAGCGACAAAATCTTTACTGGCGACGTAGAGGCAGCCAATGCCTTCATGCTCTGCTCTCCAGGCACACCGTGCGTGTTCTTCAAACACTGGATCGACAAGAAAGAAGCCATCAAAAAACTCATCGCCATCCGCAAGTCGGTCGGTTTGACCAACCAAAGCACCGTAACAGTGCTCGAGTCGTCGACCAACCGCTACGTGGCTAAGGTGACAGGCAAGAACGGCGACCTCGTGATCAAGGTGGGTCGCGGCTCCTACACTCCGACAGGCTACAGCGATGCCGACAAGGTGGCAAGCAACACCCTCTACGCAATTTGGACAAAGGTTGCCATCAAGGACCTCGAAAACGACGTGGCTAAACTGTCGTTCTCTCCTGACGGCGGCACATACACCGGCGGCGTGAGCGTGACAATGACCATCGACAACGCGTCGAACTTCAACAACCCTGAGATTGCCTACACAACCGACGGCACAACACCATCGCTCAGCAACGGCACACGCGTTGCTTCAGGCACAGTGCTCAACATCACTAAGAACACCAAACTCAAAGCAGTGGTTATTGCCGACGGCAAACTCGTATCGGCAATCAAGGAGGCTTCCTACATCACAGCCATCGAGCCTATCGAAGTGTATGTAGAGAAACCAGACTCTTGGTCGAAGTTTAACATCTACGCATGGACAAGCACCGCAACCGTTTCGGGCGCATGGCCAGGCGATGCCCTCACAGAGACTGCAACAGTCGACGGCAAGACAATGTACTACCGCAACTTCGGCACAAGCAACGCTGAAATCAACGTGATCTTCAACAACGCAACCGACCAGACTGTCGACATCGAAGGCCTCGGCTACGGCAAGCACTACTACCGTTTGAACGAGACTTCAGGCAAGAGCATCACCGTTACTGAGTTCACTCCAGCCGACGGCGTTGAGAGCGTAAGCAACAGCCAGGTGGTTATCTATCCTAACCCTGCGACCGACGTGCTCAACGTGAAGGCCGACAAGGCAGTTGCCAATGTGGCAATCTACTCGGTAGGCGGCGCAAAGGTTGCTGAAGCCAACGGCGCTTCGGTAGCGGTAGCCGACCTCCAGAACGGTCTCTACATCTACAGCGTAGCGTTTGCCGACGGCTCAGTTGCCCGTGGCAAATTCGTGAAGAAATAATCAGGCGACCCATCGCCCAATCCCCCATACGACCCGCGGCATCCACCGATGCCGCGGGTTTTTTTGTTTATATTGTAGTTACACACAAATACAGTATAAGCAATGATTTCTATTAAAGTAAAATTTCGGCCGGCAGCGGTCGATGGCAAAAAGGGGACTGTCTATTATCAAATCATCCACGAGCGCAAGGTGGCGCAAATGGCCACCGACTACAGGATTTTCCCCACGGAGTGGAACGCGAAGTGCGGCGCGCTGACCAGCGACGGCGACGACTGCCGCCGCGGCGAACTGCAGCGCATAGGCGAGCGCATACATACCGACGTGAGTCGCCTGCACAGGATTGCCCAGTCGCTCCGCGGGCGGTGGATAGACTTCACGGCGAGCGACGTCGTGGCAGAGTTCCGCCGCTACGTCCGCGTCTATTCGCTGCGGGCGTATATGGGCGCCGTCATCACTCGCCTGCGCCACCGCGGCCAGGTGCGCACGGCAGAGACTTACCAGTCCGCCTTGGCGAGTTTCTCCGCCTATCTCGATGGCGGCGACATAGTGATGGACGCCATTACCGCCGACGTGGTTGAAGGCTACGAGGCATACCTCAAAAGCCGTGGCAACACCCCCAACACCACGTCGTACTACATGCGCATCCTCCGCGCCGTCTACAACCGCGCGGTGAGCGACGGCGCCGTCGACGACCTGCGCCCGTTTGCCCATGTCTACACCGGCGTGGCGAAGACCCGCAAGCGAGCCCTGCCGCTCGCCGACATTCGCAAAATCCGCGGCGTAGACCTCCAGCCGCAGTCGCCGGCGGCATGGGCGCGCGACATGTTTCTGATGAGTTTCTATCTGCGCGGCATGAGTTTCGTCGACATGGCGTTTCTGCGCAAGTCCGACCTCCGCAACGGGCAGGTAATCTATAGCCGCCGCAAGACCGGCCGCCAACTCACCATCGGCTGGACCGAGGAGATGCAGTCAATCGTCGACCGCTATCCCGACAACCCCACCGGCTACCTGCTGCCCATCATCACCATGCGGGGATGCAACGAGCGCACGTCCTACCAGACCAAATGCCGCATGGCAAACAGGGAACTGAAGCGCGTGTCAGCGCTGGCGGGAGTTGACGCCTCGCTGTCGATGTACTGCGCGCGCCACAGTTGGGCGTCGATAGCCAAGGCGAAGGGCATCCCGCTGAGCATCATCAGCGAGGGTATGGGCCACGACTCCGAGCAGACCACACAAATCTATCTCGCAAGCCTCGAAACGTCGCAAATTGACAAGGCTAACAGATTGATAATAAACGCATTGGGGGGGGGTAAATGAGGTGGCTTCTAAATTTCGTGTTGGTAGTGTCCGTAAAACCTTGTCCACGAGGGGAATGCACCCCGTCGGGGTGCCGTATTGCTAACCCCAGGCTTCAGCCTGGGGACGGGTGACTATCAGTTACTTGCACCCCGTGGGGGTGCCACAGGGGCGATAGGGTTAGGGCGGTTTGGATGGTTTTTGGGGGCAAAATGGTTGAAAATGCGGTGAGTTTCAAAGAAAAAATGTAACTTTGGAACAGAAAAACAAACAGTAATGAGAAAACTACTTTATATATTCGCAATGTTTGTTGCGCTGCTCTATGCTTGCGGCAACAAGAACAGTTTTGAAATCAAGGGTACAATCGACGGCGCCGGCAAAGGCAAGATGGTGGTGCAACGCACCGACAACGGTGTGTGGGTCAACCTCGACTCCATCGACATCAACGAGAACGGCGAGTTTGAATACGAAGGCGCGGCTCCGGCATTCCCGGAGGTCTATCGCCTGGAGTATAACGGCCGCTATGCCTATGTGCCTATCGACAGCCTTGACCATATCGTGCTGAAAGCCGACACAGCCAACTTCGACACCAAGTACACCCTTTCGGGTAGCGCCAATGCCGAGTGGCTCACCGAGGTTAACTCAACAGTGCTTGCCATCTCAGGCAAGTCGGTGAGCGACCCCGTCTATGTCAAGGCAAAGCGCGCGCTCACAGAGCGTCTGCTCAAGGACCCGTCGAGCATCGTGGCTTACTACACGGTGGAGAAGGTAGTTGACGGACACCGCTTGTTTGACCCGTCGAACGCCGCCGACCTCAAGGTTATCGGCGCGGTGGCTACGGGCTACGGCACCTTCCGCAGCGGCAACCCGTTGGCGAAATATATGGAGGCAGAATATATGGCAGGCGCACGCATGCAGCCACGCAACGTCGCTCCGAGCGACACCCTCCGCGCACAGCAGATTGGTTTCCTCGACATCGAACTTAAGGACGAGAACGGCGCGGTGCGCAAACTCAGCGACCTGGCGAAGGGCGGCAAGGTGGTGATGCTCAACTTCACGACTTACGCAGCCGAGGAGTCGCCTGAATTCAACCGCATTCTTGCTGCCGTCTACAAGAAATATGCCGACAGAGGTTTGGCAATCTATCAGGTGGGCTACGACGACTCCGAGTTTACATGGAAAGACGCAGCCAAGAACCTGCCTTGGACCACAGTGTTTGACGCAGCAGGCGGCACATCGCAGAACCTCGTGAACTACAATATCGGCTCGCTTCCGGCAATCTTCATCATCGACCGCGAGGGCACCCTTGCCGAGCGCGTCACCGACATCAAGAAACTCGATTCATCTGTGGCTAAATACCTCTAAAAGCGTAAGGCTATGGCAGAAGAACTTGACTTTGAACAGAAAAACACCGCTGCTGAATATACAAGCGACGACATCAAGACGCTCGACTGGAAGGAACACATCCGCAAGCGTCCGGGCATGTATATCGGCAAACTTGGCGACGGAACGCACTCCGACGATGGTATCTATGTGATACTCAAGGAGGTGATTGACAACTCTATCGACGAGTTCGCCATGGGCCACGGCAAGCAGATAATCGTGAACATCGCCGACGACGGCACCGTTGAGGTGCGCGACTTCGGCCGCGGCATCCCGCTGGAGTCGGTGGTCGACGTATCGTCGAAGATGAACACTGGCGCGAAGTACGACTCCGACGCCTTCAAGAAGTCGGTAGGTCTGAACGGCGTGGGCATGAAAGCCACCAACGCCCTGTCGACCTATTTCGAGATATCGTCGTGCCGCAACGGCGAGAAAAAGACCGTGCGCTACAGCCGCGGCGAAATCACCGAAAACTGCGACATTTGCGCCACCGACGAGGAGAACGGCACATACGTGAAGTTCGTGCCCGACAATGAAATCTTTGTCAACTACCACTACAACGGCGAGTTTGTGGAGACGATGCTCAAAAACTATTCGTTTCTCAACACCGGGCTGGCAATCATCTACAATGGCGCGCGCATCTACTCCCGCAATGGTCTGGAGGACTTGTTGAAAGAGAACATGACCAACGAGCCCCTCTATCCGATAATGCACTTCACGGGCAACGACATCGAGGTGGTGATAACCCACGCCAACCAATACGGCGAGGAGTACTACTCCTTTGTCAACGGCCAGCACACCACCCAGGGCGGTACCCATCTCACGGCATTCCGCGAGGCCGTGTCGCGCACCATCAAGGAATTTTACGGCAAGAACTTCGAATACTCCGACATACGCAACGGCATGGTAGCCGCCATCAGCATCAAGGTGCAGGAACCAGTGTTTGAGTCGCAGACCAAGACCAAACTCGGCTCGCGCGACATGAGTCCGGAAGGCACGCTCACCGTGGCGAAATTCATAGGCGACTTCATCAAGCGCGAACTTGACAACTACTTGCACATCAACTCGGTTACCGCCGACGTGATGCTCCACAAAATCCAGGAGTCGGAGAAAGAGCGCAAGGCCATAGCCGGAGTGACGAAGCAGACGCGCGAGCGCGCCAAGAAGGCGAGTCTCAACAACAAGAAGTTGCGCGACTGCCACGTGCACTACTGCGACTCCAAGGGCGACAGCCGCGACGACACCGCCCTCTTCATCACCGAGGGACTCTCGGCAACGGGTACAATCACCAAGGTGCGCAACGTGGAAACACAGGCAGTGTTCTCCCTGCGAGGCAAGCCGCTCAACACCTTCGGCAAGTCGCAGAAGGACATCAAGGCCAACGAGGAGTTCTATCTGCTCGACTCCGCCCTCGACATAGCCGACGGCATAGAGAACCTTCGCTACAACAAGGTGATCATCGCCACCGATGCCGATGTCGACGGCATGCACATCCGCCTGCTGATGATAACCTACTTCCTCCAGTTCTATCCCGACCTGGTGAAGAAAGGCCACGTCTACATCCTCCAGACGCCGCTCTTCCGTGTGCGCAACAAAAACGTGTCGCGCGGCAAGAAGAAAACAGCCAAGGACGAGACCTACTACTGCTACAGCGACGAAGAGCGCGAAAACGCCATCAAGACTCTCGGCAAGAGCGCGGAAATCACACGATTCAAAGGTCTTGGTGAAATCTCGGCAGAGGAGTTCAAGGACTTCATCGGTCCCGACATGCGCCTCGACCAGGTGAAACTCCGCAAGGAAGACTCCGTGAAAGAGATGCTCGAATTCTACATGGGCAAAAACACCATGGAGCGCCAACTCTTCATCGTGGACAACCTCGTGGTGGAGGACAACGACAACCTCGACATGACACATTAGTATAGACACTATACAAACCAAAACGCAAGTAAAGACATGAACCAACGCATAGCCATCTTCCCGGGCTCGTTCGACCCGTTTACCATCGGACATCATTCAATAGTGGAGCGCGCATTGCCCCTCTTCGACAAGATTGTGGTTGCCGTGGGCATGAACAGCGGTAAGCATTCCTTGCTGTCCGACATCGAGCGGCTGGAAGCCATCCGCCGGCTCTATGCCAGCGAGCCGCGCGTGGAGGTGATCACCTACAGCGGCCTCACCGTTGAGGCTGCCGAGCAGTGCGGCGCGCACTTCATTCTGCGCGGTGTGCGCACGGTGAAGGACTTCGAGTATGAGAAGACCCTTGCCGACGTAAACCGCCGCATCACCGGGCTGGAGACGGTGCTGCTCTACACCCTTCCGGAATACGGCAGCATCAGTTCGTCGATAGTGCGCGAACTCATCAGTTTCGGCCGCGACGTCTCCGACCTCTTGCCCAAAGGCTACACATTCGACATTTAAGAAGCATAGTATGGACAAGAGTATAAGTGCAAATAAAATGGCTCCTGCTTTCCCGACTCATCCAGGAGAAATCTTGAAAGATGAAATTGAGTTTAGGGGAATTTCGCAGCGTAAGTTGGCAGAAGAAATGGGTATTGCTTATTCTGCATTGAATGAAATACTGAATGCCCGACGCCCTATTACGGAGAAAACAGCACTTCTGTTTGAAGCAGCCTTAGGCGTCAACGCAGAACCATTGCTGAAGATGCAAATGCGTTACAATAGATAATAATAGAAAAGATGAAAAAAGCGAAATATTTGATGGCGGCAGCCTTTGTGGTCGCCACGTTTGCCATATCGGCGCAACGCTCCTCAAACCAGTTGCAGAAGTTGATGATGGTTGAGAACGTTATCAACAACCTCTATGTCGACGAGGTCGACGAGTCGCAGGTGGTGGAGAGCGCCGTGAAGAAGATGCTCGAGGACCTCGACCCCCACTCGTCCTACAGTTCGAAGGAAGAGACCACCTCGACACAGGAAACGATGCAAGGCAGTTTCAGCGGCATCGGCATCCAGTTCAACATGCAGAAGGACACCCTCTATGTGGTGCAGACCATAGCCGGCGGCCCGTCGGAGAAGGTTGGCATCATGCCGGGCGATCGCTTCATCTCCGTCAACGACTCGCTGATAGCCGGGCAGAAGATGAAGAACACCGACATCATGAAGCGCCTACGCGGCCCTAAAGGCACGAAGGTCAACATCAAGGTGAAGCGTGGCGACCGTCAGGAGTTGATGGACTTCCGCATCACTCGCGACAACATCCCTCTCAACAGCATCGATGCTGTGTATATGGCCGACAGCAAGACTGGCTACATCCGCCTGTCGCGCTTCGCCGCCACCTCCTACAAGGAATTCAAGGAGGCCATTAACACCCTCAAGGACCAGGGCATGGAGCAACTCATCCTCGACCTCACCGACAACGGGGGAGGGTATATGCAGATTGCGGCGCAGATAGCCAACGAGATGCTCACCAAGGGCGACCTCATTGTCTACACCCAAGGCCGCAAGAGTCCACGGCAGAACCTCAATGCCGACGGCAGCGGCACGTTTAAGAAGCAGAAGGTGGTAGTGATGATCAACCAGTTCTCCGCTTCGGCAAGCGAAATCCTCTCCGGAGCCATCCAGGACTGGGACCGCGGTGTGGTAGTGGGTCGACGCTCCTTTGGCAAAGGCCTTGTACAGCGCGAATTTATGCTCCCCGACTCGTCGTCGTTCCGCCTCACCATTGCGCGCTACTACACCCCGTCGGGCCGCAACATCCAGAAGCCTTACACCAAGGGCGACCGTGAGGACTACGACAAGGACATCATCGACCGCTACAACCGCGGCGAACTGCAGAGCGCCGACAGCATCCACTTCGCCGACTCGCTGAAGTACACCACCCTGCGCCTGCGCCGCACCGTCTACGGCGGCGGTGGCATCATGCCCGACGTGTTTGTGCCGCTCGACACCACGCAGTACACCGACTATCACCGCGCGCTGGTGGCAAAAGGTATCATCCCACAGTTTGCACTGCGCTACGTGGACAAGAACCGCACGGAGTTGAAGTCAAAATACGCCGACTCGCAGGACTTCATCAAGAAGTTTGAGGTCACCGATGCGATGCTCGCCGACATGGTGGAAGCCGGAAAGGCAGAAAAGGTGGAACTCAACGAAGAGCAGTACGCCAAGTCGAAGGAACTGCTCCGCACATTCCTGAAGGCCGCCATAGCCAACGACCTCTACAACACGAGCGCCTATTTCCAGGTTGTCAACGAACGCAACGACATCTTCCAGGAGGCGATGCGTATCATCAACGACGATGCCCGCTACAAGAAACTCCTGAGCCCGCAGCCCACCTACACCAGCAAGGTGAAAACAAAGAAATAGCGGCCCCGGCAGCCGCCAAAGCCCATCCGTAGGGTGAATGACTAACAGATGTTCCACAGACTATAACTTGTTAAAAATTTGTTATATAGTCCGTGGAACATCTAAGTTATTAACAAAACAGGCGAGTTACTAACAATTAGAGCGGTTTTTGCCAAATTCATTTTGCGGTTGGATTTAAATGTGATTCCTTTGCATTCGTAAAACAGACTGATTATGGGCAAAATTATCGCAATCGCCAACCAGAAAGGTGGCGTCGGAAAAACAACCACATCCATCAACCTCGCAGCATCGCTTGCCACCATCGGCAAGAGCGTGCTCATTGTCGATGCCGACCCTCAGGCCAACGCCACGTCGGGTCTCGGCGTAGACCCGCGGGAGATGTCATCGTCGATCTACGAGTGTCTGGTCGACGGCTACCCATTGCGCGGCGCTGAATGCAAAACCTGTGTTGACAAACTCGAACTCGTGGGCTCACGCATCGACCTTGTGGGCGCCGAACTCGAACTCATCAGCAAACCCAACCGCGAGCGCGTGCTCAAGAACCTGCTTGAGGAGGTGCGCGGCAACTATGATTTCATCATCATCGACTGCTCGCCGTCGCTCGGACTCATCACCGTCAACGCCCTGACGGCTGCCGACTCGGTAATCATCCCCGTGCAGGCTGAATATTTTGCCCTTGAAGGCATCAGCAAGTTGCTCAACACCATCCGCATCATCAAATCGAAACTCAATCCCGAACTCGAGATTGAAGGCTTCCTGCTCACGATGTACGACGCCCGCCTGCGCCTCGCCAACCAAATTTACGACGAGTTAAAGGGCCACTTCGGCGACATGGTGTTTGACACCGTCATTCCGCGCAACACCCGCCTGTCGGAAGCACCGTCGCACGGCCTCCCTGCCATCCTCTACGATGCAGCGAGCCGCGGCGCCACCAGCCACATGCAACTTGCCAAAGAACTACTTAAACGCAACAAATAATCCACCTCAATATGTCACAAAAAAGAAGCGCATTGGGACGCGGCATCGACGCCCTGCTCTCAATGGACAACATCCAGACCAGCGGCTCGTCGGCAATCAACGAAATCGAACTGTCGCAAATCTCGCCAAACCCTGAGCAGCCGCGCGCATTTTTTGACGAGGAGTCGCTCGACGAACTGGCGTCGTCGATACGCGAACTCGGCATCATCCAGCCGCTCACGCTCCGCAAGGTAGGTGCCGACCAGTATCAGATCATCTCGGGCGAGCGCCGCTACCGTGCCGCTAAGACAGCCGGCCTCACCACCGTGCCTGCCTACATCCGCACCGCCAACGACAGCGAACTCACGGAGATGGCCCTCATCGAGAACATCCAGCGCGAGGACCTCAATGCCATCGAGGTGGCTCTCACGTTCAAGAAACTCATCGACCAGTATCACCTCACGCAGGAGCAACTTTCCACGCGCATAGGCAAGAAACGCGCCACCATAGCCAACTTCCTCCGCCTGCTCAAACTGCCAGCCGAGGTACAACTCGGACTGCGCGACCGCCGCGTGGACATGGGTCATGCCCGCGCGCTCCTCGCCGTGGAAAATCCGAAACTCCAACTGCGCCTCTACAACGAAATCCTGAAAAAGGGACTTTCCGTGCGCCAGGTTGAGGAACTCGCAAAGACCTACAACGACGCTGACGAGCAAGGCGCGCAGAAGCCTGCAACAAAAAGCATATCAAAGGAATACGAGATACTGAAGAAGCATCTCTCGGCGGCCTTCCAGACCAAGGTGCAGTTCTCCTGCGACAAGCAAGGCAAAGGAAAAATTGCATTTCCATTCAAAAATGAGGAAGAACTTGAGAGATTAATTACTATCTTTGACCGCGTAAAAGGCAATTTGGAGTAAAAAAACGCGGACCGGACGGCTCGCAGTAAAGAAAATTTATTAACTAAATTGAAATTTTTGTCAAAAGCCACGTCTGCAGGCAACGAAATATTAAAAAAAGGTATAGCCATCACGCTATGCTTGACATTGTCGTTTCCTTTTTCTATTTTTGCTGATGAAAATCAGCAGGATAGTCCTGTAGTGCTGCCTGTCGAGAAGACCGGCGCGCAGGAAACGGTAGCGGTGTCCGACTCGCTGTCGATAGCCGAACCCCTGTCCAAGACTGATTTGGCTGCTGACTCCACCCTCGTGGTAGCCACCGACACTATGCCAGCCCCGGTGCTGAGCACCAAGAAGTTGTTCAATCCCGACCCCAACCGTGCGCTGTGGCTCTCCGCCCTCTGCCCGGGACTGGGACAAATCTACAACCGCAGATACTGGAAGGTGCCGATTGTGGTCGGCGGATATGTCGGCCTGGCTTACGCCACATCATGGAACAACAGGATGCTCTCTGACTACACGAAAGCCTACAGAGACATCATGGACAGCGATCCTAACACCAAGAGTTACATGGATTTCTATCCGTCCACCACAAAAGAGGAAGACCTCGACAAGACATGGCTCACCAAGGCGCTGAAGTCGAAAAAGGACTTCTATCGCCGCAACCGCGATCTCTGCATCATCGGTATGGTAGGGCTTTATCTTGTGTGTATGGTCGATGCCTATGTCGATGCGTCGTTGTCGCATTTCGACATTTCGCCCGACCTGTCGATGAGCGTCTATCCGGCGTTTGAAACGACCGATTCGAAACCTTCCTTCGGAGTGGGTTGCGCTTTCACTTTTTAAAAACGTAAAAAAAAGGAAAGGAATTAGATGAAAAAACAGATATTGGCATTGTGCCTGTTGGCCGGGGCGACGCTCACGTCGTTTGCCCGGCCTTCGGTGCTTTCCCTCAAGGAGAGCATCCAGGACAGCACAATCGTCTATCCCCAGAGTTTCGAGACCAACACTCAGGAACTGATGAAAAACTGGTATTTGAAGAACTATGCCGTGGTCGACCGCTCGGGCGCCAACCTCAGCGACGTGCCTACGCAGGACCAGGACTTCATCAAGCGCCTCAAGTCGATGCCCACGGTCATCGAGATGCCCTACAACGGTGTGGTGCGCAGTTACATCAACATGTACACCCAGCGCCGCCGCCAGTTGGTGGAGGAGATGCTCGGCCTGAGCCTCTACTACATGCCGTTTTTTGAGCAGGCTCTCGAAAAAGAGGGTGTGCCTCTGGAACTGAAATACCTGCCGGTAATCGAGTCGGCGCTCAACCCCGACGCCGTGTCGCGCGTGGGTGCCACGGGCTTGTGGCAGTTCATGCTGTCAACGGCCAAAGGCATGGGCCTGGAGGTGAACTCCATCATCGATGAGCGCCGCGACCCCATCCGCTCGTCGGAGATGGCTGCCAAATATCTCAAGCAACTCTACAACATCTACGGCGACTGGTCGCTTGCCATCGCATCCTACAACTGCGGCCCGGGCAACGTCAACAAGGCTCTCCGCCGCGCTGGCAACGACGCAGGCAAGAAGAAGGACTTCTGGGACATCTATTTCTACCTGCCTCAGGAAACTCGCGGATATGTGCCGGCATTCATTGCCGCCAACTACGTGATGACTTACTACAAGGACCACAACCTCGGCAAGTCGCTCGCCAAGCGCCCTATCCTCACCGACACCATCCACGTGACCAAGCGCGTGCATTTTGAGCAGATTTCATCGGTGCTCAACATCCCGATGGAGGAACTCCGCGTGCTCAACCCACAATACCGCAAGGACATTATTCCTGGCGACATCCGCCCGTACACGTTGACCCTGCCGTCGCAGCAAATCTACAGTTACATTGTGAGCGAGGACAGCATCGTGGCGCACAACGCGGCTCTCTATGCCCGCCGCGACGTGGTTGAGCCAACGAGCATCTCGTCGAGCAGCGACGACGGTACGACGACCACCAAACTCGTTACGAAGTACCACAAGGTGGGCCGCAACGAAACCATCTCGGCGGTGGCGCGCAAATACGGCGTGTCGGTGTCGTCGATCAAGAAATGGAACGGCCTGCGCAGCAACAAACTGAAGCGCGGACAGACGTTGAAAATCAACACCTACAAGAAGGTTCGCGTAGAAACTCCTGATAAGGACAAGGAAGAGGAGACGGTTGAGGCTGAAGAGCCGATGATGGCAGAAAACTCTGCTCCAGCACAGGACAGCAAGCCGGCAAAGACCGAAAAGGTTGAGAAGCCAGCGAAGACCGAGAAACCAGCCAAGACTGAAAAGGCTGAGAAGAAGGAAGTGCGCAATCCTGAATATCACAAGGTGCAGCGCGGCGAAACCTTGACGTCGATTGCTTCGCAGTATGGCGTGTCGGTTGCCGACCTTCAGGACTGGAACAATCTTTCAAACGGCAACGTAATGGCAGGTCAGACTCTCGTGGTCGACTCCAAGAAGGCTGTGAAGAAGAAAAAGGAAACGCAGGCTGCGGCTACCACCCACACCGTAAAGGCGGGCGAGAATCTTACAGCCATTGCCGAGAAGTACGGCGTGTCGGTTGCCGACCTCCGCGAATGGAACGACCTCTCGAACGACAATATCCGCGTGGGCGACAAACTCAAACTCAAGGCCGACGGCAAGTCGCAGAAGTCATCTGCCGACAAGCGCAGCAGCAAGAGCGAGCAGGCTGAACAGACCCACAAGGTGAAGAAGGGCGAGACGCTCGGCAAGATTGCCGAAAAGTACGGCGTGTCGGTCGACGACCTCCGCAAGTGGAACAAGATTAGCGGCAACAACATCTCCGCCGGTCAGGACCTTGTGGTCTACAGCGACAAGAAGGTGAGCGACAAAAGCACTTCGAAAAGCGATAAGAGCAGCAAGAACGACAACAAGTCGACAAGCAAGAAGACCCACAAGGTGAAGAAAGGCGAAACGCTCGGACAGATTGCCGAGAAGTATGGCGTAGGCCTCTCGAAACTGAAGAAAGCCAACGGCATCAGCGGCAACAACATCCAGGTGGGACAAACGCTCAAAATCCCGAAATAGGCAAGCATCGCACAGCACTACACAGGGCGGCGGCCGGGCATCGGCAGCCGCCTTGTTGTTTTAATGGGCGGAAAGTAGTAACTTTACAAGCAAAATCAACGACGCAAATGTACGACAGCAGCAAACACATAATCTCCCAGGACGCCACGCTCATAGAGGCGCTGGAGATGCTCAACGGATTGTCGGGGCAAACGATGGTGCTCTTTGCCGTGGACGGCGACCAACGCATGGCGGGCACGCTCACCGACGGCGACATCCGCCGCTATCTCATAGCCAACCGCCGCCTTGACGTGGCGGTGAAAGAAATTATGCACCGCAACTTCCGCCGCTTTGAGAAGGGCAACATCAGTGTGCAGCAGGTGCGCGACATCCGCCGGCAGAACATCTCGCTGGTGCCGTGCATCGATGCCGACGGCCGCATTGCCGAGGTCTACGATTTCTCGTCGTGCCACTCCATCCTGCCTCTCGACGCCATCCTCATGGCTGGCGGACGGGGCGAGCGCCTGCGACCGATGACGCTGACCACTCCGAAGCCGCTGCTCAAGATTGGCGACAAGTGCATCATCGACTACAACATCGAGGAACTCGCCAACAACGGCGTGAGCAACATTGCCGTGACCACCAACTACCTTGCCGAGCAACTCGACGAGCACTTCTCGCGGCCTGTGGGCGGAGTAATGGTCAGGTGCGTGCGCGAGCCCAGGAAACTTGGCACCATCGGCGCCGCCAAACTCGTCGACGGTCTTACCCACGACAATGTGCTAATAATGAATTCCGACCTCTTCACTACCATCAGTTACGAGGATATGTATCTTCAGCACATCGAGGACGAGGCCGACATGACCATCGCCGCCGTGCCCTACATGGTGTCGGTGCCTTTTGCCATCTTCCGCCACGACGGCAACCGCATCCTCGGTCTGGAGGAGAAACCCACCTACAACTACTATGCCAATGCCGGCATCTACATTGTGCGCCGTGCCTTGCTCGACCGCATTCCCGCCGACACGGTGTTTGACGCCACCGACCTCATCGAGATGCTCGTGGCTGACGGCCGCAAGGTGGTCTACCATTCCATCAACGGCACATGGCTCGACGTTGGTTCGCCCGATGATTTCCGCCATGCGCAGGAGATTGTGAAAAACGGCAGTTTCAAGCATTAAAAACGAATCAGAACATTATATGGCATTAATACTCATATCAAACGACGACGGCATCGCGATGGAAGGCATCCACCGCCTCGTCGACGCTGTTGCCCACCTCGGCAAAGTCATTGTTGTGGCTCCCGACGGCCCCCGCTCCGGCGGCTCGTCGTCGATCACCTGCGGCGCTATCCTCAAGCCGAAGCGCCTCGACGACTACAACGGCGCGGAGATGTGGGCTCTCAACGGCACACCTGCCGACTGCGTCAAGTTGGCGCTCAACGACCTCGTGCCGCAGCAGCCCGACCTCGTGCTTGCAGGCATCAATCATGGCTCCAACACGGGCAACTCGGTAGTCTATTCAGGCACGATGGGCGCAACGCTCGAAGGGTGCATGCAGTTCATCCCGAGCATCGGTTTCTCGCTGTGCTCCCACAAGCCCACGGCGGAGGATTTCGATGCCTGTATGCCTTTCGTTACGGAGATAACCGAGAAAGTGCTCGAGCGCGGTCTCCCCGACGGCGTTTGCTTGAACGTGAACTTCCCGAAAGGGGGCACAGTGAAGGGCTACAAGCGCTGCCGCGCCTGTCGCGGCCAGTGGACGGAGGAGTTTGCCCGCTATGCCGACCCCGACGGCAACCCGTTCTACATGCTCACCGGCAACTATCTCAACATGGAGCCTGAGGCTACCGACACCGACCTCTACGCCATTGCGCAGGGCTACGCCTCTGTGGTGCCTACGGTGCCCTACAACGACTTCTCGTCGCCTCTCGCATTCTTCGACTAACAACTAACCACAATGGCTCGGAAAAAGAACAACGATACGCAGAAACACATAGTCATCGCCTTGATGGTCACCGCCGCAATCGTGATTGCATGGTGGGCTGCGGCTACAATCAAGAATTCCGCTGGCGCGGAACGGACGCAGAAGGGCATCTCGCCCAAGAGTGTAGGGGAGACGGAGCAACTGATGGAGGTTGCCGTGCCCGACGCGCTCTGCCAGGAGATGGTGGAATACACTGGATTCACGGTGTCGTTCAACGCCGACCTTCATATTCCCAACTATGTGGTCTATGAACTGACGCGCAGCGAGGTGCAGGGCGAGGAGCCCCGCTCCAACAAGTTTCTCTGCGACGAGAGGGTGAAGGGATGCCCGACCACCACCGACTATACGGGCTCGGGCTACGACCGCGGACACATGGCGCCTGCCGCCGACATGAAGTGGAACAAGAAGGCTATGAAGGAGTCGTTCTACCTCACCAACATCTGTCCGCAGAACCATTCGCTCAACGCTGGCGGATGGAAGCGCCTGGAGGAAAAGGTGCGCGCGTGGGCTGACCGCGACAGCGCTATTATCGTCGTCAGCGGGCCGCTCCTCGACGGACCTGTGAGCCGCCTTGCAAGCGGTGTGGCTGTGCCTACGGGATTTTTCAAGGTGGTGCTCGCTCCGTTTGCCAGTCCTGTGCGTGCCATCGCCTTTGTCTACAAGAACGAGGGCGGACAGAAGAAGGTGGAACTGCAAGCCACCAGCGTCGACGAGGTGGAGCAACTCACTGGTTTTGACTTCTTCTCGTCGCTTCCCGATGACATCGAAACGGAAATAGAAAAAAGCAGTAACTACAACGAATGGAACAATTAGCATCGACACAACATAACGAAGACACAATCTGCGCCGTGTCTACTCCGGCAGGCAAGGGCGGCATCGCCGTGGTGCGCGTGAGCGGTCGCGACGCCATCCAGGTTGTGATGAAATCATGGCACGGGGCAGACCTTGCCAGCGTGCCTACCCACACTCTTCACCTCGGACGCATCATCGATGCCTCGGGCGAGACGCTCGACGAGGTGGTGGCGGCGGTGTTCCGCGGTCCGCGCTCGTTTACGGGCGAGGATGTGGTGGAATTGTCGTGCCACGGCTCGATGTGGGTGCAGCGACAACTGGTGGCACTGCTCATTGCCAACGGCTGCCGCGCCGCCGAGGGCGGGGAGTTTACGCGCCGCGCCTTCATGAACGGGCGTCTCGACCTGTCGCAGGCTGAGTCTGTGGCTGATGTCATCGCCAGCGAGTCGCGCGCTGCCCACCGCATCGCTGTGAGCCAGATGCGCGGAGGGTTCAGTCGCATGCTCTCCGGGTTGCGCGAGAAACTGCTCGAATTTGTGTCGCTGCTCGAACTCGAACTTGACTTCAGCGAAGAGGATGTGGAATTTGCCGACCGCACGCGTCTCATCTCCCTCGCCGAGGAGATTAACGCCGCCGTGACGCGTCTTGCCGACTCTTTTGCCGTAGGCAACGCCATTAAGAACGGCTTCCCTGTGGCTATCGTAGGCGAGCCCAACGCCGGCAAGTCGACGCTGCTCAACCGCCTGCTCCACGACGACAAGGCACTGGTGAGCGACATCCGCGGCACCACGCGCGACGTGATTGAGGACACCATCGTGCTCGGCGGACTCACGTTCCGCTTCATCGACACGGCAGGCATCCGCGAGACAACCGACACCATCGAAACGATGGGCATCGAGCGCACGTTCAAGAAACTCGACGAGGCGTCGATAATCCTTTGGATGATCGACGGCACGCAGCCTGCGGAAAACATTGTCGCGGTGGCTGCCGACATCCTTCCGCACATCGACGGCAAGCATCTCATTGCCGTAATCAACAAGATTGACCAACTCGACGCCGCGGCTGTCGACAGCCTCCGTCAAAGCGTGGCGGAAGCCATGCCTCAGGCCGCCGTGGCGACCATCTCCGCCAAGGCCGACATTGCAGTGGACGCCCTCGAGCAAAGCCTCATTGACGCGGCTGGCACAGCCGACACCGACCCCAATGCCGTGATTGTGACCAATGCGCGCCACTACGACGCCCTTGTTCACGCCGGCGAAGCCATCCGCCGCGCCCTCGACGGCCTGCGCCAGGGACTCTCGGGCGACTTCGTGGCACAGGACATCCGCGAGTGCATGCACTACCTCGGCGAAATCACCGGCGAAATCACCACCCACGAAATCCTCGGCTCAATCTTCTCCCGCTTCTGCATCGGAAAGTAACCGACTGCAAATAATGCCATCACACAAAACTTTTATATGCACTATGTCCAACGAAGCGGAATTTGAGAAGATGAGGGAACAAGCCTGATTATGGTTGTCTAATCATTCCACTGGCAATAGCCGCCTGTCTATGGGGCGCCTTGAAACTCTATTTTGCCTTAGGCCTTGAGTGATTTCAACAATTATCACCGCCATCTTCTGTTTGCAAGTTAGGTTGGCTTCCCCATTCTTCAGTAGCATTGATATGAAGGTAGCGGTTTTTCAAGTCCCATTTCTCGCCAAGCAGCAGGTTGCGCAAGAAACGGACAAGATACTGTGGCGCATAGTCAATGTCCTTCTGCACGTTACGGTAGTTGGCGCGCACCAAGGCATTACGGAAATACCAAGAATGGAGAGCAAACATACGGTTGTCCACCCGGAAACCGAGCGAACGGAGATACTGTATGGTAAAAACGGCCGTAGTTCGCGTGTTGCCCTCACAGAAAGGGTGTATCTGCCAGATGCCAGAGATGAAATTGGCTATATGTTCTATCTTCTCA
>CAVAOU010000006.1:0-18334 GCA_963590085.1 Senegalimassilia sp.
GTATTGATAACCCCAGGCTTTAGCCTGGGGCGGCTGACAATCAATAAATTGCGCCCCGTCGGGGCGCCACCTACGCCAGCAATCTTTCTACTTGCGCTGCCCGCACGATTACTAGCCACTACAAATAGTAACGCTTGCAACCTTATCTCCCGCAACGACAAAAAAAGCGGAACGCCGAAGCGCTCCGCTTTGTCTATGATTGCGTAAGTCGGATTAACCGTTAACTTTTGCCATGTGAGCGATGAGCTCAAGAACTTTGTTAGAGTAACCGATTTCGTTGTCGTACCAAGAGATAACCTTAACGAATGTGTCAGTCAAGTATACACCTGCGTTTGCATCGAAGATTGAAGTGTTGGTGTTGCCAAGGAAGTCTGAAGAAACAACTGCATCCTCAGTGTAAGCAAGTACACCCTTCAATTCGCCTTCTGCTGCCTCTTTCATTGCTGCGCAGATTGCCTCCTTAGAAGCTGGCTTAGCCAAGTTAGCTGTCAAGTCAACTACAGATACGTCCAAAGTAGGAACACGCATTGAGATACCTGTCAATTTGCCGTTCAACTCAGGAATTACTTTACCTACTGCCTTTGCTGCACCAGTAGTTGAAGGGATGATGTTGCCAGATGCTGCACGGCCACCACGCCAGTCTTTCAATGAAGGACCGTCAACTGTCTTCTGTGTTGCAGTTGTTGAGTGTACTGTAGTCATCAAACCGTTTACGATGCCGAACTTGTCGTTCAAAACCTTAGCGATAGGTGCCAAGCAGTTTGTAGTACAAGATGCGTTAGAAACGAATTGAGTACCCTTTACATATTTGTCGAAGTTTACACCGCATACAAACATTGGGGTGTCGTCCTTAGAAGGAGCTGACATTACAACGTATTTTGCACCTGCCTCGATGTGTGCCTGTGCTTTCTCTTTTGTCAAGAAAAGACCAGTAGATTCTACTACGTATTCTGCACCAACTTCGTTCCACTTAAGGTCAGCTGGGTTACGCTCTGCAGTTACGCGGATTTCCTTGCCGTTTACGATAAGCTTGCTGTTCTCAACGTCAGCTTCGATTGTGCCGTTGAATTGACCGTGCATTGTATCGTATTTGAGCATGTATGCCAAATAGTCTACTGGGCAAAGGTCGTTGATACCTACGATTTGAATGTCACTTCTGTTTTGAGCTGCACGGAAAACGAAACGTCCGATACGGCCAAATCCGTTAATACCTACTTTAATCATTGTTTTTTAATATTTTGGGTTAAAAAATTGTCTTCAAATTGTTTATTGCAAAAAGAATGCCAAACCTAAAACACTGACATCTTTGCCGTTTCCAATTTTCGCTGCAAATGTAAATACTTTTTTCTTAATAACCACGCAATCACTGAAAATTTTCCTTAATTTATATTTTTATAATCTTCCTGAGGCTGCCTAACTATATCCATTTTGCGTCACTATGCTCCGATGCTGTCGCTATTTTTGAAATGCGTCTAAATTATAAATGACCGAAAATCTAACGTCCGTTGTAGAAAACGTGAAATGATAATAAACAACCAAAAAAATCGCTCCTCGCGGGTCGAAAATTCCTGCCAACCGTGCGGCTTCGGCTGAAATTTTTCAGCCAGAATCGCTTAAAAATTACGTACTCACCAATAAATCAACGAAATAGGTGTGTTTTGGAGCATTCTTAGAAAATTGCCAGAAAAATTCGAAATGTCATTTTGCTTCGGAAATTGCTGATTTTATGGAAATTGTTTTTATTTTTGCAAGATATATTTATCTGGAAATAGATTTTTATGGCTCTTAATTATATTTGGATAGGTTTCTTTGCCCTTACATTCATCTTTGCCCTTTTTGAGTCGATCGTTTATGGCGACATCGACATCTGGTCGCGGATCATGAACTCCTCGTTCGATTCTGCAAAGATGGCTTTCGAACTTTCGTTGGGACTCACCGGAGTGCTCTCGCTCTGGATGGGCGTAATGAAGATTGGCGAGAAGGGTGGGGTAATCCCGTTCTTCGGCCGACTCGTCAGTCCGCTGTTCTCGCGCCTCTTCCCGGGCATCCCTAAGAACCATCCTGCCATGGGCTCTATCTTCATGAACATCTCCGCCAACATGCTTGGCCTCGACAATGCTGCCACGCCTCTCGGCCTGAAGGCGATGCAGCACATGCAGGAACTTAACCCCAAGAAGGACACCGCTACCGACGCGATGCTGATGTTCCTGGTGCTCAACGCTTCGGGCCTGGTGCTCATCCCTATAGGTATCATGACCTACCGCGCCAGTTGCGGCGCCAGCAACCCCACCGACGTGTTTGTGCCAATTCTCATCGCCACGTTTGTCTCGACGCTCTTCGGCATCGTTTCGCTGTGCCTGAAGCAGCACATCAAGATTTTCGACCGTGTGATCATCTCGTGGGTACTCGGATTGCTTGCCGTGGTTGTCGGAGTGGTGTGGTACTTCTCAACGCTTACGCCCGACGAGATGCAGCGCTACAGTTCGTTTGTGTCCAACATCATCCTCTTCGGCGTTATCCTTACTTTCATCGCCGCAGGCGTGCGCAAGCGCATCAACGTCTACGAGCACTTCATTGAAGGCGCCAAGGATGGCTTTAAAACGGCTGTGATGATAATTCCTTACCTCGTTGCCATTCTCGTTGCCATAGGCATGTTCCGCGCCTCTGGAGCCATGGGAATGATTACGGGCGCCATCTCCGACCTCGTCTCTTCGCTCGGCTTCGACGCCACGTGGGTGGAGGCTCTGCCTACGGCTCTGATGAAGCCGCTCAGCGGCACGGGCAGCCGCGGACTGATGGTCGACGTGATCAATCATTTCGGTGTCGATTCGCTGGTGGCTCGCATCGCCGGATGCATCCAGGGCAGCACCGACACTACGTTCTATATCCTTGCCGTCTACTTCGGCAGCGTGGGCATCAAGAAGACGCGCTACGCCGTGCCGTTTGCGCTGATGGCTGATGTGGTGGGCTCAATCACTGGCATCGCCGTGGCATACTTCTTCTTCGGATAGCCGCCGCAATTGTCGGTAGGGTAGGAGAGTACATTTTACAAAAACATTGTTAAAACTTGGCGATGTTTTAGGATTTTAGTTATCTTTGTGGCTGTTTCTTAACGGAAATGGCAGAACTGACGATTATCACAGACGGTGTGGAAATGCCTCACGTCGACAAATCGTTGATGCACGATTGGATTGAGGCTGTGGCCCGTGGTTTTGGTAAATCTCTGGGCGACATTTCGTATATATTCTGCAACGACGAAAAAATCCTCGACGTTAACCGCCAATTCCTTAATCACGATTATTTTACGGATGTCATAACGTTTGACTATAGCCGCCCGCACCGCATTTCGGGCGACATCTTCATCTCGCTCGACACTGTGGCAAGCAACGCCGAAATGGTGGGTGCCTCGTATCAGCGGGAGTTCTACCGCGTGTTTATCCACGGCATTCTCCACCTTTGCGGCGTCAACGACAAGGGCCCGGGAGAGCGCGAAATCATGGAGCGCCACGAGGACGAGTCGCTCGACATCCTGTCAGAAATGATTGCTCACAGACAATGAAATTCGAATACGACGTTATAGTTATCGGTGCCGGCCATGCCGGTTGTGAGGCTGCGTGCGCTGCTGCCAATCTTGGCTCGGAAACGCTGCTCATCACTATGGATATGAACAAGATTGCGCAAATGAGTTGCAATCCTGCGGTTGGTGGTATTGCTAAAGGTCAGATAGTCAGAGAGATAGATGCTCTTGGCGGCCAAATGGGCATTGTCACCGACGAGGCGTCGATTCAGTTTCGCATGCTCAATCGCTCGAAGGGCCCGGCAATGTGGAGCCCGAGAGCGCAGGCGGATCGCGTGAAGTTTATCGAGGCTTGGCGCCGCCGCATCGAAAACACCGACCACCTCTACATGTGGCAGGACTCGGCTACGGGTTTTGTCGTGGAAGAGGGTAAGGTTGTAGGCGCTACCACGGCGATGGGCGTTACCTTCCGCACGAAGGCTGTGGTGCTCACGGCAGGCACGTTCCTTAACGGACTGATGCACATCGGCCGCGTGAAAATCGGCGGCGGACGCATCTCGGAGCCTGCTTCCTACGGCCTGACGGAGCAACTGAAAGCGCTCGGCTTTACTGTCGGGCGGATGAAGACGGGCACGCCTGTGCGCATCGACGGCCGCACAATCCATTTTGAGAAGTCTATCCGCCAGGACGGCGACACGGATTTCCACAAGTTCTCTTATCTGCCGTCGGTGGAGCGCAAACTCAAGCAGCGCCCGTGCTGGATTATCTACACAAATCCAGAGGTGCACGAAGTGCTGCGCGAAGGCCTTCCTGAC
This sequence comes from Senegalimassilia sp., assembly GCA_963590085.1. Taxonomy (GTDB): domain Bacteria; phylum Bacteroidota; class Bacteroidia; order Bacteroidales; family Muribaculaceae; genus Limisoma. The sequence goes on from CAVAOU010000006.1 coordinate 4,333, forward strand.
TCGCCGCTCTTCAACGGCCAGATTCAGAGTGTTGGGCCGCGCTATTGCCCGAGCATTGAAACGAAGATTGTCACCTTTGCCGACAAGGACAAGCACCAACTTTTCCTTGAGCCGGAGGGCGAGACAACACAGGAATATTATCTCAACGGCTACTCGTCGTCGCTGCCGCTGATGGTTCAGGTTGACGCTATGCGCAAGATTCCGGCGCTCGCCGATGCGCAGATCTACCGTCCGGGCTACGCCATCGAGTACGACTATTTCGACCCTACGCAGTTGCGCCACACGCTCGAAACAAAACTCCTCTCAGGACTTTTCTTTGCGGGCCAGGTGAACGGTACTACGGGCTACGAGGAGGCTGCCGGGCAGGGCTTGGTTGCGGGTATCAACGCGCACCAGAAGGCTGCTGGAAAGGAGCCGTTTGTGCTTGGCCGCGACGAGGCTTACATCGGCGTACTTATCGACGACTTGGTCACTAAGGGCGTTGACGAGCCGTATCGCATGTTTACTTCGCGCGCCGAATATCGCATCCTCCTGCGCCAGGATGATGCCGACATGCGTCTCACTCCGCGCGGCTATGCCATCGGATTGGCTACGCAGGAGCGCTACGATTTGATGTTGGAGAAGAAGCGCCAGCGCGACGCACTTATCGATTTCGCTCGTGAGTTTACGGTGAAGGCTTCGCGCATCAATCCGTTCCTCGAAGGGATGGAGCTGTCGCCTCTGAAGCAGTCGGTGAAACTCTACGACCTGATTCTCCGTCCGCAACTCACCATCGCTCTTCTTGCTTCCGCCATTGAGCCGCTTGCCGATTTGATTGCGGGCTTTGAAGAGAGTAGGCGAGAGGAAATTGTGGAGGCTGCGGAAATTCTTATAAAGTATCAAGGCTACATCGATCGCGAAAAATTGATTGCCGAAAAGATTGCGCGCCTCGAGCATGTTGCTCTCCGCGGAAAAATCAATTATATGGAGGTGAAAACAATCTCTACCGAAGCGCGGCAGAAATTGACTAAAATCGACCCCGAAACCGTGGCGCAGGCCTCGCGAATCCCGGGAATTTCCCCAAGCGACATCAATATCCTGCTTTTGCTGTTGGGAAGGTAAGAAAAACGGTGTTCCACGTGGAACAATTTTGAACGAAAAAATTATAATATAAATAGATATGAAACTCGAAGAAGTAAAAAACACAATCCGCGACATCAAGGATTTTCCTCAGGAAGGAATAATCTTCCGCGATTTGACCACGGCGTTTAAAAATCCAGAAGCATTGCTCACAATGTCGGATGAGTTGAAAAAACGCTACGAGGGTCTCGGCGTTACAAAAGTGGTCGGCATCGAGTCGCGCGGCTTTATCGGCGGCGCAATCCTTGCACGCGACCTTAATGCAGGTTTTGTCCCAGTGCGCAAGCCGGGTAAATTGCCTGCCGACACCATCAGCAAGTCCTACAGCAAGGAGTATGGCGTTGATACCATCGAAATCCACCGCGATGCTATCGAGCCAGGCGATGTAGTAGTGCTCCACGACGATCTCCTCGCCACGGGCGGCACTATGGCTGCTGCCTATGAGTTGGTGAAATCGATGAATCCTAAGAAGATTTACATCAGTTTCCTCGTCGAACTCACAGCGCTCAACGGCCGCGACGCGTTCCCTGCCGACGTACAGGTGGACTCGCTGATCGTTTATTAGAATCACTTAAACCCCCAACGAAGGCAGGCGTGGCATCCCCACGCCTGCCTTCGTTTTTCTGCCATTGCCGCTGCGAGAGCGCCCCGTAGGCGGCGCCGCCCAGCGATGGAGCGAGCCTCGTAGAGGCGATATATTTATAACCCCATGGCTTCAGCCTGGGGCAGGGCAGACTATTAAAAATCTGCGTGCTGTAAGTACGCTACCTCACTGACAAATCCCCAAATTTCAAAAGAGATTCTGCAAAAAAATTAGGCTGAAAGCCTTAGTACTGCATAGCCCAGGGCAGCGCCCTGGGTAATAACGCATTCTGTGATTCGCCCTGTAAGGGCAGCACAAAGCCGTCGAAGATGATTACGGCGCCGTCTAGCGATGTAGCGAGCCTCGTAGAGGCGATATGTTTATAACCCCATGGCTTCAGCCTGGGGCAGGGCAGACTATTAAAAATCTGCGTGCTGTAAGTACGCCACCGCACAGACCAAACCAAACAACCCCAAACTTGCTATTTCCCGAAATTTTTGTCATATTTGTAACCATAAAAATTAGATTCGGCGATGTGAGAGCGCTCCGTCGGAGCGCCGTATTGCTAACCACGGGGTTCAGCCCGTGGTGGGAGACCGATCATAGGTTTGCGCCCCGTAGGCGGCGCCGCCCACATCAGCCGTATCTCAAACCCGAAACCAGAGAAATTATGAACGACGTACTACGGCAAAAGATAAGTATGCTTCCCGACAAGCCCGGCTGTTACCTCTACTACGACAAGGCGGGCACTGTTATCTACGTGGGTAAGGCGAAGAAACTCAAGCGCCGTGTCTCGTCATATTTCAACCGCGTCCACGACTCCGTCAAGACCAACGTGCTTGTGGCAAACATCGCCGACATGCGCTACATTGTGGTGGGCAGCGAGGACGATGCCCTGCACCTCGAAAATAGCCTGATTAAGGAGTACAAGCCGCGCTACAATATCCTCCTCAAGGACGACAAATCCTACCCGTGGATTTGCGTCACCAACGAACTCTATCCGCGTGTTTTCCTCACCCGCGACGTCACCCGCAAGGGCGGCCGCTACTATGGCCCGTATGCCAGCGTTTCGGTGGTGCGCACCATGCTCGAACTGCTCAAGGAACTCTTCCCGTTGCGGTCCTGCCGTTGGCCCATCACGGCCGACAGCGTTGAGCGACGTTCGGTGCGCGTGTGTCTCGAATACCACATCCACAACTGCGAAGGCTGCTGCGAGGGTAGGGTGGCGCCAGAGGTCTACGAGGGGTACATTGCGCAGGTGAAGCACATACTCGGCGGCGACACGCAGGCGGTGTCCGACTACCTCGTGGCGGAGATGCAGCGCCTCGCCGCCGAACTCCGTTTTGAGGAGGCGCAGGAACTGAAGCGGAAGTACCAGATCATCGAGCGCTACAAGGCGAAATCGGTCGTCGTGAGTGCCGCGGAAACCAATATCGACGTCTATTCCTATGAGCCCGACGACAACTTCGCTTTCGTCAACTATATGCACGTGCGCCACGGCTCGGTGGTGCAGTGCGCAACCTTTGAATTCCGCAAGAAACTCGACGAAACACCCGAGCAGATTCTCTCGTATGCCATCGCCGAAGCCGACGGCAAATTCGGCACTGAGGCGAAGACGGTGGTAGTGCCATTCTTGCCCGACTGCTCGTCGGAAAACCGCGAATTCATCATCCCTCAGCGGGGCGACAAGCGCCGTCTGCTCGACATCTCGCTGCAGAATGCGCGGCAGTATAAAATCGACAAGATCAAGAATGCCGAAAAACTCAATCCCGAGCAACGCGTCACTCGTCTGCTTACGCGCATGCAGAAGGATTTCCGCCTCAGCGAACTCCCGCGCCACATCGAGTGCTTCGACAACTCCAACATCCAGGGCACTAATCCTGTGGCATCGTGTGTGGTGTTTAAAAACGGCAAGCCGTCGAAGCGCGACTACCGTCATTTCAACATTAAAACCGTGGAAGGTCCCGACGATTTCGCCTCGATGATTGAGGTGCTCACGCGCCGCTACAGCCGTCTGCTCGAAGAGGGGCAGCCACTGCCGCAACTGGTGGTGGTCGACGGCGGCAAAGGGCAATTGAGTTCGGCGGTCGAGGCTTTCGACCGACTCGGCATCCGCGGCAAGGTGGCCCTCGTGGGCATCGCCAAGCGCCTTGAGGAAATCTATTTCCCGGGCGACAGCGTGCCGCTCTACATCGACAAGAATTCCGAGTCGCTAAGGGTAATCCAGCAACTCCGCGACGAGGCGCACCGCTTCGGCATCACCCATCACCGCAACCGCCGCAGCAAGGGACAGACAGTCTCGGCGCTCGACTCCATCAAAGGGGTGGGCGAGAAGACCCGCACGGCATTGCTCTCGCATTTCAAGAGTCTCAAGCGCCTCCGCGAAGCCTCCGAGGCCGACGTCGCAGCCGTCGTCGGTCCCGCCAAAGCCCGCACCATCCTCGCCGCCCTCCAAGCCACCATATCAGTGAAGAGTGAAGAGTGAAGAGTGAAGGGAGCCACCCCGACGCGCCATCATGGCAGAATAGGCTGAAAGCCTTAGTCCTACATAGCCCAGGGCAACGCCCTGGGTAATAGCGTATCATGTGATTCGCCCTGTAAGGGCAGTACAATGTCGTTGATGATGATAGCGTAGCCGCCCAGCAATGAAGTGAGCCTCGTAGAGGCGATATGTTTATAACCCCATGGCTTCAGCCTGTGGCTGACGGCTCCCCCAACCACAGCGTGCTGTAAGTACGCCACCCTCGAAAATTCTTCCCGATAATCTCCCCGAGTCTGCGAAATTCCCGCAAATTTTGAATTCTCGCAAGCCAATAAATATCGCAAACCGCATTAACACAAACACTTACCTAAAATCCCCGCCATCCGCAAACCTCCCCAGAAAAAATTCAAATGTTAAAATGTGTACTTTTATGCGCAGATTGTTTAATTTCGAGCCCCCGTTCTCCCTTACAGTCACAAATTCCGACGGGCGATGATGCTTTCCAACAAATGAAATTCGTATATTTGCAGAAAAGCCATTTTAAGGCTCTAATTTCGATTTTCTATGAGAATAGTGATACAACGTGTACGCGAGGCCTCCGTGTCGATAGCCGGAAAACTGAAGGCCTCTGTGGGCGCCGGCATGATGATTCTTGTCGGCGTGGAGCACGACGATACTCAGGACGACGTCGACTGGCTGGTGAAGAAGGTGGTCAACCTGCGCATCTTCAACGACGACGCCGGTGTGATGAACCGCTCCATCCTCGATGTGGGCGGCGAGATTCTTGTGGTGAGCCAGTTCACCCTCCATGCCTCCACGCGCAAGGGCAACCGCCCATCCTACATCCGCGCGGCGCGGCCCGAAACCGCTGAGCCTCTCTACCGAGCCTTTATCGACGCCCTCAATGCCCAGTTACCCAAGCCATGCGGCGAAGGCGAGTTTGGCGCCGACATGCAGGTGGCGCTCGTCAACGACGGCCCCGTAACCATCATCATCGACTCTCATCTCAAGGAATAAGCCCCATGACTATCGAAGAAGCGCAACAGACAGTCGACCGCTGGATTCGCACCTACGGCGTGCGCTATTTCAGCGAACTCTCCAACATGGCTGTCCTCACCGAGGAGGTGGGCGAGGTCGCACGCATCATGGCGCGCCGCTACGGCGACCAGTCGTTTAAGGCGGGCGAGAACCCCGACGCTCTTGCCGACGAACTCGCCGACGTGATGTGGGTGCTCATCTGCATCGCCAACCAGACGGGCGTGGACCTCACGGAGGCTTTCCGCCGCAACCTCGAGAAGAAAACCGCCCGCGACAACACACGCCATCTCAACAATCCGAAATTAACTAAATAAAAAAATAGAAACCCTATGGAAGAAAACAAGCAAGACCGTTACCAGCAGGTGCTCAACGAGAGCAAGGTAACTACCGACGACAATTTTGTGGCTGCCGACGTGAAGGCTATCCTCGACAAGCATTTCGACGAGAACAACAACGTGGAGGTCTACAAGCAGTGCTTTAACTCTATCGACCTGACCACGCTCAACTCCACCGACACCGTTTCGTCGGTCACCAAATTCGTGGGTCGCGTCAACGATTTCGAAACCGAATATCCCGAACTCCCCAACGTGGCTGCCATCTGCGTCTACCCTAATTTCGCTATGGTGGTGAGCGGCGCCCTCGAGGTGTCGGGCGTGCAGAAGGCTGTTGTTGCCGGTTCGTTCCCTTCGTCGCAGACATTCGTCGAGGTGAAGACTGCAGAGACTGCCCTCGCCGTTGCCGACGGCGCTACGGAGGTCGACATCGTGTTCAACATGGGCCTCTACTACGACGGCCTCTACGAAGAACTCGCCGACGAGATTGCCGAAATCAAGCATGCCGCTCGCGACGCACGCCTCAAGGTCATCCTCGAGACTGGCGCTCTCAAGACGGCTCTCGACATCCGCAACGCTGCCATCCTGTCGATGTATTCCGGCGCTGATTTCATCAAGACTTCCACAGGCAAGGTCTATCCAGGCGCTTCGCTTGAGGCGGCCTATGTGATGTGCCACGCCATCAAGGAGTACTTCGAGAAGACTGGCCGCCGCGTGGGCTTCAAGGTGTCGGGTGGCGTTTCGTCGACCGACGATGCTGTGCGCTACTACACCCTCGTGCGCGAAATCCTCGGCGAGGAATGGCTCACCAACGAACTCTTCCGCATCGGCACATCCCGCGCCGCCAACTACATCCTCTCCTCGATCGTCGGCACCGACGTCAAGTTCTTCTAACGGAACGCATCTCGCATCTCCGAAGCGTCGGGGATAGCAAATTTATAGGCTGAAAGCCTTTGTACTGCATAGCCCAGGGCAGCGCCCTGGGACAGCCGAAAACCAACGAATAGCGCGCTGTAGGCGCAATACAAATCACCATTGTGTTGCACCTCCAGCGCGCTTTGTTTTTCTCTTTTCCAGAAGAGAAGTAGAAGAAAAAATTGCACCAATGTAATTTTTAAGTTACATTTATGCTGTGAAATTGATGAATGATTACTACAACGAAAAAAATAGGAAAAATGGATAGTATACGCACACTCGACCAGATTAAGGAACAGTATTACGGCGCGGTCGGCACTCCTGAGCGCGACCGCCTGGAAAATGAACTCGAAGCGCTCCGCATCGGTTTTAAAATCAAATCTGCGCGCGAGGCTCAGAATTTGACGCAGGAGCAACTTGCGGCGAAAATCGACAAGAAACGCACGTTTATCTCCAAAGTGGAGAACGATGGTGAAAACATCACTCTCCGCACTCTTTTCGACGTTGTCGAGCGTGGCTTGGGCGGAAAACTTAACATTAGCATTGACTTCGCTTAAATAAATCGCCTCTACTGGCGTTTTGTGGGCAAAATGGGCACACACCCACCTGCGGCGAGAAACGCCGCCACAGCGTCTTGAAATGCGCCTACAGGGCGAATAGACAATCCAGAACGATACGTCAAACTAAAAAAGCGGCGAACCTCGGAAGGTTCGCCGCTTTTTGTCGGTATGCTGCGCTGACTACAGTTTGTAGTCGGTCAGTTGGTTCACGCCTGGAATCTTGTAGACCGTGGTGATGGTGCCTTTCACCATTACCTTCTTGCCCAGGTTGCCCGGGTTGGACTTCAAGTTGATGGCGGTGCGGGTTGTGCCTGCAGGAAGACCTACGGCGATGCACTTCGTCACGTCGGTTTCCGATGCCGACTCAGCGATGAGCACGTTGAGGTCGTTGGCGCCGTCGGCTGTGAATTTAGCCGATGTCGACGCGTCGATGCCGCTTGAGTAGCCCACGATGTAGCCGCTTACCCACTTGTCGGAGCCGGTCACGCCGCCGCGCACGTCGGTTGCGTTGTAAGGCTTGCTCTCAGAGCCGTCGTTGCCTGTCACGATTGTGCCGCTCTTCTTGCCCACGAGCACGTTGTCGAAGCACCATGTTGCGTAGTTGGAGTCGGATGTTGCTGAGTAGCGGAAGCCGATGTAGACCTTGCCGCTGAACTTGCTCAGGTCGATGTCGCCCGACTTAACCCAGTCTGAGTAGCCGCTTGCTGGCGCTGTTGCGATGGTGCAGTCGAGTTTGGTGTTGGTCGAGGTCGATGGGTCGTTGGTGGTCATCACGTAAACCTCAAATTTCGATGTGGTGCTGCTGTAGCCGTTCACCTGAGTGTCGAAACTCATCACCTTGTCGGTAACCTTGTCGAGGTTGATGCACGGTGTGATCAGCCAAGTGTCGAACGGCGCTGTGCCTTTGTAGCCCGATGCCGTTGCGTAGACGTTGCTGCTGTAGGTGCGCATCGACCAAGTCTTGTTGCCGCTTGGTGTCTGCAGTGTCCAGCCTTCGCCGAGGAGGTTGCTTTCGGCGATGTCGGTATATCCGTCGCTGCCGGCGTTCCATGTCTCGAAGTTCTGGTCGATTGATGTAACCGAAGCGCTGCTGGTAAACACGAATTCGCTGTCCGTACCGTTGTTGCCCGTGATGGCTGTCATGCCGTAGGTCTTGCCAAGCACGCCCTGGAGGGTGATCTCGTTGCCGAGGTTGTCAGGGGTGTCGGCGAGGTTGGCCTTGGTGCGGAGCGATGAGCCCTGTGGAAGGTCGATGACGATGCACTTGGTGTAGTCGCGCTCTGTCGCTGCGTCGGCAATCACGATGGTGTTAGGCAAAGTGAACGGTGCTGCCCACTCGATGTCGCTGTTGCTCTTCACCTCCGACACGCCTGGTGCTACGGCGCCCACGATGTAGCCGCGGGTCCATACGGTCTTGGTCGAGCCGCTTGCCTGCGCTGTGATGGCGTCGGCTACGGTGAGTGGATTGCTCTTCGAGCCTGCCTGCTGCTCATAGATGCAGTCGCCCAACTGGCGGAGGGTCAACTGCCATGCGTTGTTGAAGTAGCCGAGGATACCCACAACGGAGATTTCGCCCTCTGGAAGGGTCTCGTAGTAGAAGTCAGAATAGCCGCTGGTGCGCACTGCTATGGTTGCGTTGCCGTCGGTGAGGTTTTGCGACACGGTCTTCTGGTATTCGGCAAACGTTGCCGTACCGCCGTTCACAAAGTGCACGCCGTCGAAGCGCACGAGTTGGCTCTGGTATTTGCGGATGCCTTCGTCGTCGGTCGGAAGGGCGCCGATGGTAGTGACGAGGGTGTCGACCTTCTCAGGCTGTGGAAGGCCATTGAGTTGCGCGTGCTGCTTGAAGAATTCGAGTGGCATGAACGTGGTCTGCCAGCCGTACGAACTGCTGTAGTCTGGCAAGCCCAACTGCTGCAGGCCTGAGTATTTGCCGATATACATGTCGGTTGCGTCGATCACAATCTCCTGGCCGTAGCGATACGACGTGTAGAGGCTGTTGGCGTTGATGCTCAACGTAAGGCTCGAAGGCACTGCGTTGGGCGCTGCCGGATCCTGGTAGGTGTCTTGGATTACGAGGTTTTTGTAGATGTTGCCCGACTCGTCCGACGAGATTACGCGGCCCTTGATGATGTAGTGCTGCTTGGTGCCTGCGTCCTTGTAGCCGATGGTGTCTACGCAGTTGGCGTCCGACTTCCAGTAGGCTGCCTTGAGGTCTGCGATTGATGTGTTGGCTTCGATTGTCGCAACCGGTCCGTCCAATGGTGGGGTATCCCAATTGTCGTCACAACTTGTGAATCCGAGTGATGCGAAAATCAATGCCGTCAGATATAACTTAGAATGTTTCATCTTGATATTTCGTTTTTTGATTTTTTTACTTTGGTTGTTTGTTTACGGTTAGAACCGGATGCCCACGTTGGCGTAGATGCGGATGCCCTGCGCGTAGTAGTAGCGGTTAGGATACTTGTCAACTGAGTAGTTCGTATAGTCGAAGCGGCTCTGCTGGTAGCCTCCGGTCTGGATATTGGTCTTGTTGAGGATGTTGTTAACGCTCACGTTGAAGTTGAGCGACAACTTGCTGTTGACGTAGACCAACTTGCCGATGCTGGCGTTGAGCACAAACGCGTCGCGGAGTTTCTCCTGCGCGGTGATTTCCTTTACCTTCGCTATGTATTCTGCCTCGTTTTCGCAGTACGATGCCAAGCCTGGCATATACTCGTGGCGGATTGGCGAGAGGTCAATATAGGCGTCGCCCATCCATGTGCCGTTGAGTTCGAGGAACCACTGGTGTGGGGCGTTGTAGTTGATTGTGAGGCTTCCTGCCGTTTGCGGGGTGCCGCCCACGTAGAAGTTCTTCAGGTAAACGGTTTGAGTTGTGTCTGCGCGCGCGCCGTTCTCAAAACTGCGTGTGCCCTGCGGACGGTTCTTGTACTGGTAGCGCGAGAATGTTCCGGCGAGCGACACTGTCAAATCTGGTGTTACCTTAACCGACACGCCAACCTCGATGCCCTTGTAGGTCTTGTTCACGCCTGTGAGCACGTAGTTGGTGAATGTTGAGTAGTTGTCGTCGTAGAACGAACTGCGGCTTACACCGTTGTAGGTGTTGGTCCAGAAGCCGGTAATCTTACCGCGAACGCGGCTGTAGTTGAACGTGTAACTCAAGTCGCCGCTGAGCACTCGCTCGCTGCCCACGTCGATGGCCGTATCCTTGATTCTCGGTGAGATGTAGATGTTGTCGGCCAATGGGGCGCGGTTGCCGTAGGAGGCGTTGAGGGTCACGAAGTTGTGGCCGTCGGCTTTGTAGGTCACGCCGGCTTTGAGCATCGCGTTGTCGAAGATGTGGGTCTTGCCCTTGCCGTATGAGTTTTCAGGGGCACGGCCGTTGCGCATCTTGCCGTCGCGCTGGTATTGGGTGTAACTGATCTTCAAGCCGTAGTTGATGTCCCAGTGGCTGCGGTTGATCATGTTCTGCAACCATGCGTTGGCGATGATTGAGTTGATGTCGTAGTTGTAGCCAAACTTGTCGCCCTTGCGGATTACGGCGTAAGGGTTGTTCAAGTCGTTGATGAGCATTGTTGGGTCGTCTGGGTAGTCGCGCTCGGTGTATTTGTCGGTGTCAATCCAGAGTTCGCCGCCAAGAAGGTCTTTCATCGTCTTGTAGTAGGTGGCGCGTGTCCAGTTGAAGCCTACGCCTGCCTGAAGGGTCATGAAGTCGTTCAAGCGGTGGTTGAGTGTTGAGTTGAGCGCGAAACTGAGTTGGTTGCTGTGGCGGTTCTCAAGGATGTAGATCGATGAGTATTCGCCTGCCAGCGCTGCCGTCTGGTTAGCGTAGTAGAGGCGGTCCCAGTTAATCTGTCGCATGTCCTCGTCGTTGCGCCAGCGGTTGGTGTAGAGTTCATAGGCTTCTTCGTTGTCCTTGTAGTAGGATGGAAGATAGCGGTAGTAGTCTGGGCGTGGGTCGGATGCCTGGTCCCAGTTGAGCGCCGACGACGAGTAGAGCGAATAGCGCACTGCCGCGCCGGTGTTGAGCGTGGTGCCCGACTTCTTGTTCCATATCCAGTTGACCACGGCCGTCGGGTCGAACGACTCAATCACCTTGGCGTTGCGCTTCTTGCCGTTCTGCCAGCCCCAGTTGGGGTTGTACATGTGGGTGCCAGCAAGGTCGTAGGCTTCCTCGTAGGTTGCCGACGAGCCGCCGCGCTGTGTTGGCGCGCCGTAGAGGGTGATGGCGAGGCTGTGGTTAGGGTTAAACACTTTCTGAAGGGCGAGGAAGAGGCCTGCCGATTTGTAGAATGTGCCTTCGGTGATGCCTTCCTTGCTGTAGCGGCCTATTGCCGACAGGGTGAACGCCCAGCCGTTGTCCATAAGGCCGGTGGAGTAGGTCACCATGCCGCGCATTGTGTAGGCGCCGTTGGTGTATGCCACGCTGCCGCGGAAGCCAGGAGCATAGTTGGCTGCAAGGGTGTTGACGTTGGTTGTTCCGCCGATTTCGCCGAGCGAGAAGTTGGCTGGAGCGAGGCCCACGCTGGTCGACTTGCTCTTGAATGCCTGGTTCATGCCGCCGAACGATGAGTAGTTGAAGCGGCCGCGGATTGCGTCGGTAAACTGCACGCCGTTGATGTGCATCTGCGTGTACTGCTGCTCGTAGCCGCGCAGGCGGAAACGCATAGTGCTGAAGTCGTAACTTGCTGCGCTGTAGTACACGTCGTCCGACGAGCCGGCGAGCATGTTGATCGACTGGTCGTTGCCTTCCTCGTCGTCAATCTGGTTCTCGTCGAGCACGGAAACTTCGGCGCTGTAGCCTTGTCCGTTGTCCGATTTCATCTTCATCTTGCCGAGGTCGACTGTTGATTTGGCGAACAGCGTAACGTCTTGCACTATGTCTTTGTAGCCATAGGCAATGACCGTAACAACCTCTTCGCCCGCTTTGGTTGTGGAGATGTTGAAGTCGCCGTTAGGTCCGGTCACGGCGCTCACGCCCTGGCGGAGCATCACCGTGGCGCCCGCTACGGGCTGACCGTTGTCGGCGTCAACAACCACGCCTCGCACCCCGCCTTGCTGCGCCATTGCCGGCAGCACGCTGAGCACGAGTAGCATTAAAAAGAGTTTGATTCTCATAGGGTTGTGTTATTTGTTATTGTTTAATTTCTCTTACAAGGAATATCTGTGTTGGGAAGTGGTCGCTGAAGCCGTTGAGGTAGACGCCCGCTGAATAGGTGCGCAGCGGATAGCCCGCGCGGTCGCCTTCTTCGGTGCGCATCCCAGGGATGTCGTTGAGCACTTTGCACTTCATGTACTTGAATGTTGAGCGGTCCTTGCCCACGAGGTTATAGTTCACGATTATCTGGTCAAACAGGTTCCATTGACCCTTGTAGGCGAGGGTGCCGACACCGCCGGCAAGCACGTCCCACCATGGGTTAAACCAGCCGCCTTCTTGCACGTCCTCTACCTTGCGCTTTGCGCCTATCACTTCAGCGCAACTTGGGTCCATAGGGTCATCGTTGAGGTCGCCCATGATTATGATTTTCTCCGAAGGGTTCACTGCGAGCACTGAGTCGGCAATCTGCTTCGACAGCGCTGCTGCTGCCTCGCGCAGGTAGCTCGACTGCTTCTGTCCGCCGAGGCGCGACGGCCAGTGGTTCACGATTACGCTCACGCGTTCGCCCATCAGAAGGCCGCTAACGCACGTTTGGTCGCGGGTAAGGAAGTTGGGCTTAGAGTCGATTTTCAAGCGGTGGTGCGTCACGTTGAGCGGACGGAACAGGCGCGGGTTGAAGAGCAGACCCACGTCGATGCCGCGGCGGTCTGGGGAGTCGTGGTGCACAATCTGCAGGTTCAAGCCCTTGAGTTGCTCGTCCTTCACGAGATCCTGGAGCACGGTGATGTTCTCCACCTCAGCCACACCGATAATTGCCGGGCCCGCGGGAGCCAGGTCGCTTTTCATGTTGCTGATGGCATAGGCAAGGTTGTGGATCTTGTTCCAGTAGCGCTTGCCTGTCCATTGTCGGGAACCGTTGGGAGTGAACTCCGCATCCTTGTTCTCGGGGTTGTTTGGGATAGTGTCAAACAAGTTCTCAAGGTTGTAAAAGGCAACACTCGCCACTTCGTAGCGTTTGCCTTTTGCCTGTGCTGGCAACGTCGCCAACAGCACAATCGCAATAGCGAGGGATAGAATCCGTTTCATATCGTCGGTTTTAGATAAATTTATCAGCGCAAAGTTAGACTAATTTAAAGTGTCAAAAATAACAAAAAAATATCAATTGCAAGTAAACAAGTATAATTTTTATTATTTAGCCTATTAGGCATATTAGGCCTAATAGGCCTATTGTAGCAAATTAGCCCCAAAAAAAGCGGGGCGACTCGTCGAGCCGCCCCGCTTTTTTTGGAGTATTGGTTAGCGCCTATGGTTTAGCGCGCCACTTTCGTTGTCTTGCTGCCAACTTTCACGATGTAGACTCCGTGTCCTGGGAGTTGGATGTCGTGGCTCAGGGCGCCTGCCGCTGCGTTGTAGACCATCCGGCCGTCGAGCGAGAATGCCGCTACAGGCATTGCGCTGTCGAGCGTCACTGTCACGCCGTTGGCTGTAGGCAGAATCTTGTAGTTGGCTTCCGCTGCGATGTCGTTAACGCTTGCGTTGCGGTCGGTCACGTAGATGAAGTCGGAGAATCCGCTCACCTGCGTTACCTCGCCTTCGGTCAAGTTCACTGCATAGACCATATACGAGAACGTGTCTGCAGGGTCGATGCCCTTGGTGTCTACATACATGCTGGTGGCGTAGGTGCCGTCAACCAGATACGAGAATTCGAGACTCGTTTCGCTCGGGAAGTTCTGGTCCACGGTCAGCGTCTGGAAGAGCACATAGCCTGCCTCTTCGCCCTCGGCGCTAATCTCTATCTTGTACGACGACATGCCGCACGGCACTGTCACTTCGTAGGATGCCAATCCCTCGGTGAGAGCCACTTCCTTCTGGTTG
>CAVAOU010000007.1:0-17585 GCA_963590085.1 Senegalimassilia sp.
CATGATGATAAAGCAAGGTCTGCAGGACATGGTGCTCTGCGGCGGCGCCCAGGAAACAAACTACTACTCCATGGCGTCGTTCGACGCCCTCGGCGCATTCTCCGTGCGCATGGACGAGCCTACGAAAGCCAGCCGCCCCTTCGACCGCGACCGCGACGGACTCATCCCCAGCGGCGGCGCGGCAGCCCTCGTGCTTGAGGACTACGACCACGCGGTGGCACGCGGCGCAACGATCCTCGCCGAGGTGGTGGGCTACGGCTTCTCGAGCAACGGCGGCGGCATCAGCCAACCGTCGGACGACGGCAGCGTCATTGCCATGACCCGCGCGCTCAACGCCGCCGGCGTAGCGCCCGACGAGGTGGACTATGTCAACGCCCACGCCACAAGCACCCAGCAGGGCGACATGTATGAAGCCATCGCGCTCAACCGCGTGTTTGGCGGCAAGCACGCCCTCATCTCGTCGACCAAGGGCATGACGGGCCACGAATGCTGGATGGCGGGAGCCTCGGAGATTGTCTACAGCACCCTGATGATGCAAAACAACTTCGTAGCGCCAAACCTCAACTTCGAGAACCCCGACGAGCACTCCGAAAAACTCAACATCGCCGCCCACACCGTGGAGACGGAGATCAACACCGTGCTCAGCAACAGTTTCGGCTTCGGCGGAACAAACTCAGCGCTGGTAATCAAGAAATTCAAATAAACTAATAAACCATTTTTTCAACAACCAAAAACATTACTGAAATGAAAAAGACTTTAGTATTGGCAATCTGCATGATTTTCGCCACTATCTCTGCAATGGCAGGAAGCAAAATTAAGGTAACTGAAGGCAACAAGGACATCCTCAAGGAAGAGGCTACCGCCGTATTTAAAATCGACTACACAAGCGCTACATGGGCCGACAAGGGCGACTTCAAGGCTTGGAGCGGCAAGGACTATGACGCTCGCGTGAAGAAGAACACAGAAGGCTTCATCGCCGAGTTCAACAAAAACGCTAAACTCCAACTCCAGGAGAGCGGCGACGCTAAGTACACCATGACCTTCAAGGCTGGCGCACTCGACCGCAAGCAAAAGGCTACAGGCATGTGGGGACAGTTCTGCACATCTGTAAGCGGCACTATGGAAGTTGTCGACAACGCGACAGGCAACGTTGTTCTCAAATTTGACGTTGACGACGTGCGCGGCAGCGTAGACTTCGACTACACCGACAGCATCACAAAAGGCTACAAGCAAGTCGCCAAAGAGATCAACAAACTGAAATAAGCAATCGAATTGAATTAAGTCATGAAGAAAGCATTGTTCCTTTTGGCAGCCGTGCTGATAACTTTGTCGGCAGGTGCCAGTTCTAAGGTTTTGAGCGGTACGGCTCCTTCGCTGCAAGGCGTGACAAAAATAAACCTGAAGTTTGACTACTCCAACCTTCTAATCGAGAAAAAGGCCATAGCCGACTGGCTGGAATATCGCCAGGCTACGCAACCAAACTACGATGCAGAAGAGGAACTTGAGAAACAAATCAAGCCAAATCTGCAAGAGAAAATAATCGATGCTTTGAACAGCAAGTTGGAGAAACAGAAGGCATTCGTAACAACAAACGGCTCTGCCGACTACACGATAGTTGTCCGCCCTCTTACAATCAACAAGAACGGTACAAACACCAACACTTGCTGTATCCTCGACAAAGACGGGAATGTCCTTGTGGAATTCTCGGCAATGGGTAAAGGCGGCAAATGGGGCTCACTGTCCAACCTTGTGGGTGATGGTTACAAAAACAGCGGCAAGGAAATTGCCTCTTTTGTGGCAAAATGCTTTAATTCAAAGACTACGACTTATTAATAAATGGAATTATTCAAGTCTGAATGCGACCGATACACTCGCGAGCAGTACTCTGCTCGCGAGGCTCAGCGCATGGCTGAACTGATTGCATGGGGACCGGTGGCGTTCCAGGTGTCGCGCCTGATGGTGAAATTCGGCATCCTCGACCTGCTGCGCGACAGCGCCGACGGGTTGACGCGCGCGCAACTGAAGGAACACACCGGGCTCTCCGACTATGCCCTCAAGATTCTCCTTGAGGCGTCGCTGAGCATCGGCACCGTCCTCATTGACAAAGACACCGACACCTACACTATCTCCAAAATGGGGTGGTTCATGCTCAACGACCCCGCCACGAGAGTCAACATCGACCTCAACCACGACATCAACTACCGCGGCATGTTCCATCTGGAGGAGTCGCTCAAGGAGGGACGCCCCGCCGGACTGAAGACACTCGGCGACTGGCCTACCATCTACGAGGGTCTCTCGCACCTCACGGAACAGGAGAAGGAGAGTTGGATGAACTTCGACCACTTCTACAGCGACGTGTCGTTTGACGCGGCGCTCGAGATTGTCTTCGCCAAGCATCCCAAGCACCTGATGGACGTGGGCGGCAACACTGGCCTCTTCGCGCTCCGCTGCGTTGGCCACGACAAGGACGTCAACGTGACCATCGTCGACCTACCCGGACAACTCGGCATGATGCGCGAAAACATTGCTGGCAAGGAGGGCGCAGAGCGCATCAGCGGCTTCCCCACCAACATCCTCGACACCGCCAACCAACTGCCCGAGGGCAATTGGGACGCCATCTGGATGAGCCAGTTTCTCGACTGCTTCTCGGAAGAGGAGATCCTGAGCATACTCAAGCGCGCGGCAAAGGCTATGAACGCCGGCACCACGCTCTACATCATGGAGTCGTTCTGGAACCGTCAGAAATACGAGCCGGCATCGCTGTGCCTCACCCTCACGAGCGTGTATTTCACCGTGATGGCCAACGGCAACAGCAAGATGTACCACTCCGACGACATCATCGGTCTGCTCGACCGCGCAGGTCTCACCCTCGCCGCCGTGCACGACAACATTGGCCAATGCCACACCATCCTCGAAGTTAAACTGAAAAAAGATCAACAATAAAACCCTATGGAAAGAAAAGAAATTGAAGAGAAAGTACGCGACTTCCTTATCGACGACTTGGAAATTGAAGAAGAAAAGATTGCCCCTGAAGCGAAACTCAAGGACGACCTCGGCATCGACAGCCTCGACTTTGTCGACATCGTGGTGATTGTCGAGAAGAATTTCGGCTTCAAAATCAAGCCTGAAGAGATGCAGGGCGTAACCACCCTCAAGGAATTCTGCGACTATATCGAAAGCAAGGTGGCCTAACAGCCGCCTGCCATTGGGGAACAATCAAAGACAAAGGGAATTGACGGAACAAGGGAAAGCATGGGCGGGCACTACCTTCGGGACGGCCTGGATGCATCGGTGGCTGGTAGGCTCTCTGCGGGTCATCGACGTGAGGCTGCTCTATGCTTTTTCTGCTCTGTTTATAGTGCCGGTATGCCTTATCACCAACGCCAGCCGTCGCACTGCCTATCACTATTTCCGCCGCCGTCACGGCTACGGCCGCCCGCGCGCCGCCTGGGCAACCTACGTCAACCACTGCCTGTTTGCGCAGGTGGTGATCGACCGCTTTGCGCTGTTTGCCGGCAAGCGTTTCCGCGTCAACGTGGAAGGGCTGGAGCACTTCAACGCGCTGTCGGAGGCTGAGCCGGGATTCATGATACTCAGCGCCCACATGGGATGCTACGAGGTGGCGGGATTCACGCTCGCGGCCGACAAGAAGCAGTTCAACGCGCTCGTGTTTGGCGGCGAGAAAGGCACAGTGATGGAAGGGCGCCGACACGGCTTCGAGCGCAACCACATCAACATCATCCCTGTGGCGAGCGACATGAGCCACCTGTTCAAGGTCAACGAGGTGCTCGCCAACAACGAGATTGTGAGCATGCCCGCCGACCGCGTCATCGGTTCGCCGAAGACCCTCGACGTGAGCATCCTCGGCCATGCGGCGAAACTGCCCATGGGGCCGTTCTCGGTGGCTACGATGCGCAGCCTCGACGTGGTGGCGGTCAACGTGATGAAGACATCCACAAAGGGCTACACCGCCTACGTCACGCCCCTGCCCTACGACAAGGAGGCGCCGCGCCGCCAGCAGATGCAGCAACTGGCCAATGGCTATGCCGCCGAACTGGAGCGGATGTTGCGCAAATACCCCACGCAATGGTACAACTTTTTTGAATTTTGGTCATGACCGACATTATCAGCAATATCGACCCCGAAAACCCTACGGAGGCATTTCTCCGCAGCATCGACGTGCACGAACTCCTGCCGCAGCAGGAGCCTTTCGTGATGATTGGCTCGCTCACGGGCTTCACCCGCACGGTGACGGTGACCGAAACCGAGGTCACCGACTCCAACATCTTCACCGACAACGGCCGCTTCTCGGCGTCGGGACTGATGGAGAACATCGCCCAGACGTGCGCCGCACGCATCGGCTACGTCAACAAGTATATCCTGAAAAAGGGCATCCAGTTGGGATTTATCGGCGCGGTGCGCAACTTCGAGGTTGCGGCGCTGCCTAAGGTGGGCGACGTGTTGACCACCACGGTGGTGGTCCGCGAAGAGGTGTTTGGCATGACTCTTGCCGACGCAACCGTCACCGTCGGGGGCAACACCCTGGTTACCACCGAGATGAAGATTGCCGTAAAGGAAATGGAGGCGCAGCGATGAAAGAACTCAAGGAATCGAAGACTTTTGAGGTGCGCTTCAGCGAAGTGGACTCCATGAATGTGGTGTGGCACGGCTCCTACCCTCTCTATTTCGAGGACGCCCGCGAGGCATTCGGCAAGAAATTCGACCTCGAGTATATGGGATTCTTCGACCACGGATATTTCGCCCCGCTCGTGGAACTGACGTTCCACTACAAGCGGCCCATCCGCTACGGCATGCATCCGCGCGTCGACATCGTCTACCGCCCTACGGCGGCAGCGAAAATCGTGTTCGACTACGAAATCCACGACACTGCCGACGACTCTCTGCTTGCCACGGGCCACTCCGTGCAGGTGTTTATGGACATGAACTATCAACTGGTCTGGGACAACCCGCCGTTCTATCAGGCTTGGAAAGAGCGCTGGGGTCAGACCGACGAACTATAAGAAAACGACTATGGCATACGTATTGGCAGACAACATAATCTCTCCGCTCGGACAATCGTCGGAGGAGAACTACAGGGCGGTGAAAGCCGGCCTGTCGGGTCTGCACGCCTATGCCCTGGGCAGTCTCGGCATCCCTGAGGCGTTCACGGCATCGCTGCTCTCCGACGACCAACTCGCCGAGGCACGCCGCTCCGTGGATGCTTCATTCACTCGCTTCGAGGCTATAGCCACCGCCTCTGCCCGCCGCGCCATTGCCGACAGCGGCATCGACCCCGCGGCCGACGGCGTGGTGCTAATCCTGAGCACCACGAAAGGCTCCGTGGAGCAACTCTCCGCGGGCGACTACCATGTGAGCGACTCGGCAAAGCGGATTGCCGCGGCACTCGGCATCAAGGCCGACCCGATAGTGGTGTGCAATGCGTGCATCTCTGGGCTGTCGGCACTGATTCTTGCCTCGCGGCTGATCGACGCCGGCAAGTGCACCGCCGCCGTGGTCTGCGGCGCCGACTCCCCAGAGCGGTTCATCATCTCGGGCTTCCAGTCGCTCAAGGCGCTGTCGCCCGAACCGTGCCGCCCGTTCGACATGGAGCGCTACGGCCTCAACCTCGGCGAGGCGGCAGCAACGATTGTGCTCTCCGCCAAGGCGAAAGAGGGCGCATGGCGTCTGGGCAACGGATATGTGCGCAACGACGCGTTCCACATCAGCGCGCCGTCGAAGGCAGGCGAAGGACTCTACCAGGCGCTCTCGGCGACACTTCAAGGCGTCGATGCCGGCGACCTCGCGTTTGTCAACGCCCACGGCACCGCCACCCTCTTCAACGACCAGATGGAGTCGATGGCAATGAAGCGCGCCAACCTGCTCGATGTGCCTCTGAACGCGCTGAAAGGCTATTTTGGCCACACTCTCGGCGCCGCCGGAGTGCTCGAAACCATCATCTCGATGCATGCCGCCGACGACCATACGGTGCTCGGCACTCGCGGCTTTGAGGAACTCGGAGTGTCGGGCAAGGTCAACGTGTCCGCCACCAGCCAGCCAACCGACAAGCATTGCTTCGTGAAGATGCTCTCGGGCTTCGGCGGCTGCAACGCTACTATCTTGGCTGACAAAGAGATAAAAGAGCCAACGCACAGCGCTGCCGACATCGAGCGCACGCACCGCGTGGTGATTACGCCTACCTCCGCCACCGTCGACGGCAAAGCCGTACCCGCAGGCGAAGGGGCATCGCTGCTCACCGCGCTCTACAAGGAGCACATCGCCGACTATCCAAAATACTACAAGATGGACGCGCTCTGCCGACTCGGCTTCGTGGCCTCCGAACTGCTGCTGAAGGCGGCGGGAGGCATCAGCGACGCAGCGTGCGGCGTGGTGCTGTTCAACCGCTCCTCGTCGGTGGTGTCCGACAGGAAATACCTCGAGTCGACCGCCGACGCCGACAACTATTTCCCGAGTCCGTCGGTGTTTGTCTACACCCTGCCAAACATCGTAACCGGCGAAATAGCCATCCGCAACGGCTTCCACGGCGAAACGTCGTTCTTCATCCTCCCGGAGAAGAACCTCGCCACGATGGACAGCGTCGTCGCCACGGCATTTGCCGACAGCGGCACCGACACGCTGCTCACTGGCTGGATTGACTACGACAGCGACCAGAGTTTCGAGGCCGACCTGTGGATTGCCCGACGCAAAAACAAGTAAACCAACAGACTAAAACAAAAAAAGACATATGGAAGAACTAATCAAAGAACTGAAAGAAGAGATTATCGAGGCGCTCAACCTTGAAGAAATGACTGCCGACGACATCAAGACCGACGACCCACTCTTCGGCGACGGCCTCGGACTCGACTCCATCGACGCACTCGAACTGATTGTGCTCCTCGAAAAGAAATACGGCATCAAACTCACCAACCCAGCTGCCGCAAAAGGCATCTTCAAGAGTGTGGCAACGATTGCCGAATATGTCGACAAGAACAGAACAAAATAAACCGTAGGGAATACCCCTTTTCAAGCCAATGATGAATATCGCGATAACAGGCGAAGGAATAGTGTCGGCCATCGGGCTCGACAAGGCCGAGGTGCTGCAGTCGCTGCGCTCGGGCGCTACGGGCATAGGCACCATGCGCCATCTGCAGTCGCGCCACCACGAGTTGCCCGTAGGCGAGGTGAAACTCTCCAACGCCGAGATGAAGCAACGGCTCGCCATTGCCGACGGCACCATGATGAGCCGCACCGCCCTGATGGGCATGCTCGCCATCCGCCAGGCTCTTGCCGACGCTGGTCTCGACGCCGCGGCGGCAAAGGGCAAGCGCATAGTGCTTGTGTCGGGCACCACCGTGGGCGGCATGGACATCACCGAGCAGTGTCTCGACAACCCCGACAGCGCCGCCAACCTTGAGTTTCTCAAGCACCACGACTGCGGCAGCAGCACGCAGATGATGGCAGACCATTTCGGCATCTTCGCCGACGTGACCACCATCTCCACCGCCTGCTCCTCGGCTGCCAACGCCATCATGCTCGGCGCGCGCCTGCTTGCCGCCGGCGATGCCGACATCGTAGTGGTGGGCGGCACCGAAGCGCTGTCGCGGTTCCACCTCAACGGCTTCAACTCGCTGATGATCCTCGACAAGGAGCAGTGCCGCCCGTTCGATGCCACGCGCGCCGGACTGAACCTCGGCGAGGGCGCGGCGTTCCTCGTGATGGAGCCCGAAGAGGCAGCACAGGCTCGCAGCGCTGAGACCCACGCCTACCTCGCCGGCTACGGCAACGCCTGCGACGCATTCCACCAGACCGCCTCGTCGGACAACGGCGAAGGGGCGTACCTCGCCATGCGCGAGGCTCTGGAGATGGCTGGCATCAGTGCCGCCGACGTGCAGTATGTCAACGCACACGGCACTGGCACGCCCAACAACGACCAGAGCGAGAGCGCGGCGCTGAAGCGCATATTCGGCGAGAGGATGCCTCTGGTGTCAAGCACCAAGTCGTTTACGGGCCACACCACAAGCGCTTCGGGAAGCATCGAGGCAGTGATTTGCCTATTGGCGATGAAGCACCACTTCGTGCCGGGAAACCTCGGCTGGGCAAACCAGATGGACAACGGCATCACCCCGACGCTCGGCGCCGACGGCGTAGCGCTCACCAATGTGGTGTGCAACTCGTTTGGCTTCGGCGGCAACGACTCGTCGCTGGTGTTCTCCACCCAGCCCCACGCCTTCAGCGCGGCTGAGGGCAGCGACAAGCCTGTTAAGGTGCTGGCGCGCGTGGAAATCAACAGCGAGGAGCAACTCGCCGACATCCGCAAATACGTCAAGCCGATGGAGTCGCGCCGCATGGGCAAACTGATGAAGAGTTCGCTGCTCTCGTCGCTCGAAGCCCTTTCGGAGGCAGGCATCGACGTGCCCGACGCCATCATCACCGGCACCGCCTACGGATGCCTCGACAACAGCGAGCGCCTACTCCAGCAGATACGCGAAGAGAATGAGGGCCTGCTGAAGCCTACCTACTTCATGCAGAGCACCCACAACACCATAAGCAGCAACATTGCCATCAAAACCCAATGCCACGGCTACAACGTGACCTACACCCAGGGCGCACAGTCGCTGCAGTGGGCGCTGCGCGATGCCGAGATGCTGCTGCGCTCGGGGCGGTGCCACACAGTGCTTGTGGGCTGCCACGACGAATCCACTCCATTGTTCAACTCACTGCTTGAGCAGAGCGGCGCAGAGCCTCTGCCGGCAGTACATTCCGTGGCCATCGTACTGACATGTGGAGAATAGTGGGACTGGCATTGGCGCAGAGCGCACTGCTCGCTGGCGGACAGGTGTTTCTGAAGTTTGCGCTCCAGAAGATGCACCCGTTCGGCTGGACGCGCGACTTCTGGGTGTCGCTGCTGCTCAACTGGCAGTTTGCCTGCTGCGGCGTCTTCTTCGGCGCCAGTTCAGTGCTGTGGATGTACATCATCAAGCACTATCCGCTGAGCGTGGCGTACCCGATGATCAGCCTCACCTACGTGTTCGGCATGCTCTCGGCAATGTTTTTCTTCCACGAAACAGTGTCGGTCTACAAATGGGCCGGCATCGGACTCATAATCTTAGGATGTTGTCTAATAGCAAAATAGCGATGAAAAAGTTATCAACATTTCTTCTGGCTCTCATGGTCGCTGCCGTGGCTTTTGCCGCACAGACCAAGGAAGAGCAGAAAATCATCCAGCAAATCAATGCTGTAGCGTCGTCGATGAAGACGATGCAGTGCGACTTCGTGCAGACGAAGACCATCAAGATGCTCAACGACAAGATGGTGTCGAAGGGAAAGATGTACTATCAGCAGAGCGACAAACTGCGCTGGGAATACACCTCGCCCTACACCTACACCTTTGTGCTCAACGGCTCTAAAGTGCTCATCAGCAAGGGCAAGCGCAACGACGTGATCAATGTGGAGCAGAGCAAATTCTTCAAGGAGATTGCCCGCATAATGATGAACAGCGTGGTGGGCAAGTGCCTCACCGACGCGAAGGACTTCAAGACAAGCATACAGACCACCACTACCGAATACATCGCCACCCTGCTCCCGCAACAGAAGCAGATGAAGCAGATGTTCCAAAAAATCATCCTCCACTTCAACCGCCAGAAGTCGGTGGTGACCACCGTGGAGTTGGTGGAGAAAAACGGCGACCGCACGGTCATCGAACTGAAGAACATAAAAACCAATTCAGCCATCAATGCAAAGGTTTTCAGCATTAATTAGCGCATTGCTGCTGTGCCTGGCGGCGCACGCAGCCTCGTTTCCCGCAGCCGACGACGAGCGGGCGCGCTACGATGCCGTCATCGAGATGGGGCGCGGCTACGTCAGCGGCGTGTGCATCCTCGTGGCCGACGGCGGCGAGGTGAAGGGCTGCCTGGTCAACGAGTTCGGCATCTCGGCGCTCGACTTCATCTACAACCCGCAGACGAAGAAGGTGAAACTGGTGCACGTGATCAAACTGCTCGACAAGTGGTACATCCGCCGCACTCTCCGCTCGGACCTCGCCAAGGTGATGCAGAACCTCGCCAACGGCATTATGACCTACCGCAACGAGAAACGCAAGATTGACTATAAATTTACAATACTACAAGATGCAACTGAAGAATAATCTATACACAGTGGTCGGCAGCGACGGCGCGGGCGCCTTTGAGGTGGCGCTCAACCCGGAATGCTTCATCTACAAGGCGCACTTCCCCGGCGAGCCGATAACCCCCGGCGTGTGCATCGTGCAGATGGTGGCTGAACTGTTGGCCGACTTCGTTGGCAAGCCGTTGGAAATCAGCGTGGTGAAAAACGTGAAATTTCTTTCGGTAATCACTCCCGACACCGCGCCGCAACTGCTCGTGCAACTGAAAAAGGTGGAGGCCGACGCCAGCACGGTAAAGGCGCAGGCAGTGCTCTCTGCCGGCGACGACGCCAAGGCAAAGATTTCTTTAGTGTGCAACGCATTATGAACGACAACGAGAACCAAAAGCAAAAGCAACTGCTCCGGGCGCGCGGCATCTGCGTGGTGATTCCCACCTACAACAATGCCGGCACAATCCGCGACGTGGTCACAGCGACGCTCCGCCACTGCGACGACGTGATTGTGGTGGCCGACGGATGCACCGACGGCACCACGGCAATCCTGCAGGCCATCGACGGCATCACGCTCGTGGCCTACGACCGCAACCGCGGCAAGGGCTATGCCCTGAAGCAGGGCTTCCGCAAGGCGCTCGAAATGGGCTTTGCCTACGCCATTACGCTCGATGCCGACGGCCAGCACTATCCCCACGACATAGCGAAATTTCTCATCGCTAACCAGGAGCACCCCGGCACAATGATTGTGGGCTGCCGCCGCCTCGAAGGCGTGGACCGCTCCAAAGGCAGCAGTTTCGCCAACAAGTTCTCCAACTTCTGGTTCTATGTGCAGACTGGCAAGGCGCTCACCGACACCCAGACAGGCTACCGCCTCTACCCTCTGCGCAAACTCCACTGGCTCTCGCTGCTCACCTCGCGCTACGAGGCCGAACTCGAGTTGCTGGTGTTCACCGCATGGCACGGCGTGAAGATCCATTCCGTCGACATCGACGTCTACTATCCGCCGCGCGAGGAGCGTGTGAGCCATTTCCGCCCCGCCAAGGACTTTGCGCGCATCAGTGTGCTCAACACCGTGCTGTGCCTCCTGGCGGTGGTCTACGGCCTGCCGCTGCGCCTGTGGCGCATGCTGATGACGGTGGTGCGCTCCGTCTATTCGCTGCTCTTCTTCCTGTTTTTCTCGCTCGTGCTCTTCACCCCGGGCGTGTGGCTCTACGTGAAGATAGGCAAGATGACCGAGCGCAAGCGCTTCAACCTGCACCGCCTCATCTGCTTCGCCTCGCGCATAGTGATGATTTACCACGGCGTGCCGGGCACCCGTTTCCGCAAGAAAGTGCCTGAAAACCTTGACTTCAACAAGCCCCGCATAGTGATCTGCAACCACCAGTCGCACTTCGACCTGATGTGCATGCTGGTGTTTAACCCGCGGATTGTGTTTCTCACCAACAACTGGGTGTGGAACAATCCCTTCTACGGC
This sequence comes from Senegalimassilia sp., assembly GCA_963590085.1. Classification (GTDB taxonomy): domain Bacteria; phylum Bacteroidota; class Bacteroidia; order Bacteroidales; family Muribaculaceae; genus Limisoma. Next base: position 11,588 of record CAVAOU010000007.1, read on the forward strand.
ATGCTCATCCGCAATGCCGAATATCTGCCGGCGGAAGACGGCATAGAGCACATCCTGCCGCAGATTCGCTCGCTCATTGCCCGCGGCTACAGCATCGCCGTCTTCCCCGAAGGCACGCGCTCCAAGGACTGCCGCATAGGTCGCTTCCACCAGGGGGCGTTCCACCTTGCGCAGATGTTCAACCTGGAGGTGCTGCCGATGCTGCTCTACGGCCCTGGCAAGATTCTGCCCAAGCATGCGCGCCACCTCAACAAAGGCACGTTCTATGTGGAGGTAGCCGAACCGCTGACGCAGGAGCAACTGTCGGCAATGGGCTCACCGATGCAGCAGGCGTCGGCAATGCGCCACCGCTATGTGGAGCGCTATGAAGAAATCGCTAACGAGATAGAGAAAGATGCATAAGAGAGTTGTGGTAATAGGAAGCGGCCTCGGTGGCCTGTCGACGGGCGTGATGCTCGCCAAAAACGGCTATCAGGTAACCGTGCTGGAGCAGGGCGACCAGATTGGAGGCTGCCTGCAGTGCTTCTCGCGCCGCGGCGCGAAGTTTGAAACGGGCATGCACTTCATCGGCAGTGCCGCCCCCGGACAGACCCTCGACAAACTGATGCGCTACATGGAGATTGACCGCACGGTGAGCCTCTCGCGGCTCGACCCTACGGGCTACGATGTGGTGTCGCTCGGCGGCAAGACCTACCGTTTTGCCAACGGCAGGGAGGCGTTTGTGAGCCAGATGGCTGAATACTTCCCCCATCAGCGCGACAACATCGAGCGCTACTACGACCTCATCGAAGAGATAGCCAACGCCTCGTCGCTCCACTCGCTGAAATATGCCGAAAGCGACTCGGTGCTCATCCCGGAATACCAGTTGCGGTCGATCGACGACGTGCTCGACGAAATCATCACCGACCCGATGCTGGCGAAGGTGCTGGTGGGCAACCTGCCCCTCTATGCGGCAGAAAAAGGCAAGACACCGTTTTCCACCCACGCCTTCATCATGGACTTCTACAACCAGAGCGCATTCCGCATCCGCGGCGGCAGCGACAATGTGGCCACGGCGCTGGCGGCAACCATCCGCCGCTACGGCGGCGAGGTCTTTGCGCGGAGCAAGGCCACGCAGATTGTGTGCAACGACACCCAGGCGGTGGCAGTGGAGGTCAACGGCAAGGACACCATCCCCTGCGACTACGTGATTTCCGATGCCCATCCGGTGCGCACCCTCGAACTCCTCAACACCCACCTCATCCGTCCGGCGTTCCGCAAGCGCGTGTGCGCCATCCCGCAGACCGTGGGCGGCTTCTCGGTGTATCTCCACTTCAAGGAGGGCGAAGTGCCCTACATGAACAGCAACTACTACGGCTACCAGGGCGACACCCCGTGGAACTGCGAACACTACGACGAAGCCTCGTGGCCGAAAGGGTTTCTCTATATGCATTTCTGCCCCGAAGGAGAGCAGAAATTCGCCACCACCGGCGTGGTGCTGTCCTACATGCAGATGGACGACGTGGCGCAGTGGCAAGGCACCCGCGTGGAGCACCGCGGACAGGACTACAAAGACTTCAAGGAGCGGAAGGCCGAGAAGTTGCTCGACGTGCTTGAGCAGCATTTCCCGGGCATCCGCAGCAAGATAAAGCACTACTACACGTCGACGCCGCTCACCTACATCGACTACCTCGGCACGGAAGGCGGCTCGATGTACGGCAACGCCAAGGACATAGCCCAGAGTTCTGCCTACCGTGTGCCGCAGCGCACGCGCATACCCAACCTTCTGCTCACGGGCCAAAACATCAACTCCCACGGCATGCTCGGCGTGATGGTGGGCACCATCGTGACCTGCAGCGAACTGCTGACGGCACGCACAATCTACTCACAAATACAGGAGGCAAGCAAATGACAACGGCAGTGATTATAGGCGGCGGGCTCGGCGGACTCTTCACCGGGGCTATCCTCGCAAGGGAAGGCGTCAAGGTGACCGTCCTTGAGAAAAACGCCACAGCGGGCGGCGGCCTGCAGTCGTTCCGCCGCTTCGGCGTGAGTTTCGACACGGGCATGCACGTGATTGCGGGTATGCAGCCGGGCGGCAACATACGCCGCATCTGCGAATATCTCGGCATCGCCGACAAGGTGAGCCTGATGGACGTGGACGACGACTGCATCGACAGCCTCTACTTTGCCGAGGACAAGACCACCTACCGCATCCGCAAGGGCCGAGAGGGCTTTGTCGACTCGCTGGCGGAGCATTTCCCCGACCAGAGGGCGAACCTGGAGGCGTACGTGGATGCCGTGTTCGGCATCACCGACGAGGTCGACCTGTTCAACCTCCGCCCGTCCACGACGCTCTTCCCGGCGCATTCGTCCGACTTCCTGATGGCTGCCGATGCCTTCGTGGCAAAATACATCAGCGACGAGCGCCTGCGCAGCGTGGTGGCCTACATGAATCCCCTCTACGGCGGCCGCCGCGACGAGACGCCGGCGTTTATCCACGCCATCATCAGCACGCTCTACATCCGCGGAGCGAGCCGCTTTGTGGGCGGCAGCGACCGTTTTGCCGACCTTCTGGCGGAGGTAATCACCAATGGCGGCGGCGAGGTCATCACGGGCGACGGAGTGGAATGGATTGAGGTTAGCGACCGCCACATCGACTTTGTGCGCACACGCAAGGGCCGCGAATACCGCGCCGACCACTACATCTCCGCCATCCATCCGTGTTCGCTCTTCCCGATAATGCCGGAAAAGGCGTTTCCGAAGTCCTACAAGACACGCCTGGAGTCGATACCCAACTCATATTCAGCGTTTTCCGCCTACATCAAACTCAAGCCGGGGACGTTCCCCTACATCAACCACTCGGAGTACTACATGACCCGCTACGACGAGATATGGAACTTCGGCGAGCGGCACGACATCTGGCCGCTGGGCTTCCTCTTCATGACCTCGCCCGACGACAACCAAGGGCCGTTTGCCAGCAAGGTGCTCATCACGGCGCCGATGCTCTTCGAGGAGGCTGAGCAGTGGGCCGACACCACCGTGGGCCGCCGCGGCGCCGACTACGAGGCGTGGAAGGAGCAGAAAACCCGCCAACTGATGGCCAACATCGAGGAGATGCACCCCGGATTTATGGACTGCGTGGACCGCATCGTCGCCTCGTCGCCGCTCACCGTGCGCGACTTCTACGGCGTGAAGGGCGGCGCCCTGTCGGGCTTCAGCAAGGACTACAAAAACATGGCTCTGTCGCAGGTGCCCATCGCCACCAAGATCGACAACCTGCTGCTCACGGGGCAGAACAACAACCTGCACGGCTTCTGCGGCGTGCCTCTCACTGCCATCACCACGGCAGAGGCAATCCTCGGCCACAACTATGTGCTCGAGCAGATAAACAAGATGACTGAAAAAGAATGAAAAAAGCGAAAATAACAACGGCCTTTGTCTGCCTCGTCATGACGCTCACCGCCCTCGCCGAGGGCAAGGTGAACATCTGGCAGGACACCGACTGCAAAGCCAAGGTGAAGATGACCCCCTACCTCGCTCCGGGAAACGGAAACGTGGCGGTGGTGGTGTGTCCCGGCGGCAGTTATTTCTGGCACGACATGGAGGCGGAAGGCACGGCTGTGGGCAAATGGTTGCAGAGCAACGGCATCTCGGCCTTCGTGCTGTGCTACCGCACGGCAGGCTGGTGGGCGTTTTTCTCGGGCTGGCGATGCCTGTTTCCCGGCCGTCAGCACCCCGACGCCATCAACGACCTGCGCCAGGCGATGGCCTACGTTCGCGAGCATGCCGCCGACTACGGCGTGAACCCCGACAGCATCGGCGCCATGGGCTTCTCTGCCGGCGGCCATCTGGTGATGTCGGCTGCGGAGTTGCTGCCCGCTGGCGAGCGCCCGGCATTCGTGGCGCCCATCTATCCGGTGGTGTCGATGGCTGAGCCATGCACCCACAAGCGCTCGCGGCGCGCCCTGCTCGGCGAGAAGCGCGTGCGCAACCCGCAGATGCGCGACTCTCTGTCGATGGAGCGGCACGTACCCGCCGACTGCCCGGCGGTGTTTCTCGTCAACTGCAAGGACGACCCCGTGGTGAAGTGCCACAACTCCGAACTCCTCGACTCGGCGCTCACCGCCCAGGGAGTGGAGCACCGCTACATACAGTATGCCACCGGCGGCCACGGCTTCGGCGCGTCGGAGAGCAAAGGCACTGCCGAATGCCGGCAGTGGAAAAACGAATTTTTGAACTGGTTGAGACACCTCAACAACTAAATACTGCAGAAAATGGAAACATCAATTTTCGACGACATCCGGCCATACTACGAATCGGAAATTCCCGCTGCCATGCAACGCATTGCCAACAGCCCCTACTTCCCGATTCTCGCCGCCTATGTCTATCCCGACGAGCCGCTCGAGGCTGTGCGCCAGCGCATTGCCGGCTACCGCACCGTGCGCGACTTCCAGACGGAGACAATGAGCATGGTCAACAAGCGTGTGATTGAAAACACCATAACCCGATTCTCGTGCTCGGGCCTCGACAAACTCAGTCCGGACAAGCACTACCTCTACGTGTCGAACCACCGCGACATCATGCTCGACTCCAGCCTCCTGCAGTACTTCTTTGTGAGCAACGGCTTCGACACCACCGAGATAACCTTCGGCGCCAACCTGATGATGAACCAGTTGGTCGTGGACATAGGCAAAAGCAACAAGATGTTTAAGGTGGAGCGCCCCGGCGGAAGCATCAAGGACTTCTACCGCTGCTCGCGCCATCTTTCGGACTACATCCGCCACGTAATCACCGAGAAAGGCCAGTCGGTGTGGATTGCCCAGCGCAACGGCCGCACCAAGGACGGCAACGACGCCACCGACCAGGGCATCATCAAGATGTTCTGCATGTCGTGCCCCGACGACAAAATCAAGGCCATCGGCCAACTCAACATCGTGCCTGTGGCAATCTCCTACGAGTGGGAGCCGTGCGACGTGCTCAAGACCCTCGAACTCTACGAGTCGCAGTTTGCCAAATACACCAAGAAGCCGGGCGAGGACCTCAACAGCATCCTCACGGGCATCGTGGAGCCCAAGGGACGCGTCCACATCGAACTCTGCGACCCCATCTCGCACGCCGAACTGATGAAATTCGAGCCGATGACCAACAACGAGTACCACAAGGCAGTGGCTCGCCTGCTCGACAGCCGCATCAACAAGGCCTACCGCCTCTATCCCAACAACTACATCGCCTACGACATGCGCTACGGCGTGAAGAAATACCGCGACGCTTACACCGACGCAGAGTTTGAGGCATTTCGCGAGCATCTCAAGGAGTTGGAGCGCTACGACACCTGCGACATCGAGAACCTCGTGGACATCTTCCTCGGCATTTATTCCAACCCTGTAACCAACAAATAACGATGACCGAATTTATTCTCCGCATATTCGACTTTCTGAGGCGGCACCGCCTCGTGGGACTGCTGTCGTTTCTGGCGGTGACAGCCCTGCTGGTGCTGTCGCTGATGCGCCTGGGCTACAAGGAGGACATTGCCGACTTCATGCCTGTCGACGCCGAGCAGCAGAACGCGCTGAAGGTGTATCAGGACATCTCGGGCGCCAACAAGATTTTCGCGGTGTTCCAGTACCGCGACTCGCTGAAGGCCGACCCTGACGCCATGGTTGCCGGCGTTGACGCCTTCGTGGAGGCTGTGGAAAAGGCCGACACGGCTCACTCGCTGAGCAGCATCCTCGCCGAGGTCGACATGGAAAAGATGACCGAGGTGGCAGACTTCGTCTACACCAACATCCCCTACTTCCTCACCGACGCCGACTACGCCCGCATGGACAGCCTGCTGGCACAGCCCACCTTCGTTGCCGACCAACTGGCGCAGGACAAACAGATGCTGATGTTCCCCGCCGGGAGCATCCTCTCCGATAACATACAGCGCGACCCGCTGAACTTCTTCACCCCAGTGGTGCAGAAACTCCAGCCGGCGGAGTCGGGCCTCAAATATGAGATGTACGACGGTCACATC